>CAYUID010000035.1:0-6079 GCA_964444765.1 uncultured Candidatus Saccharibacteria bacterium | reverse complement strand
CACTTTTTTTAAGCTTTTTTTAAGCAAAAGTTTTTTTGGTTTGGGCAACTTTTCTTTTTATTACCAGGATTGGAGCGGCACTGGTTGAAGTCAGTTCGGAAAGTTACTTTTTTAAACAAGTGACTGACAAACAAACTGACATAATAAGTTTTTTTAGAGTTGGAAGACCCCTTGCTTCTGTTTTGGCTCCGATTTCCGTTACTGTTATATTCCAATTTATTCCTTTTCAATATATTTTTATTGCTATAGGAGCAATAATGGTCCTTGGTGCTCACTATAGTCTTGTCCTGAAAGACACAAAATAGTTACTCTGTCAGAATTTTCAAAAGCTCTTTCATAGACATAGAAGCCACGTCTATAACCGAGTCTGCTCCACCGTAATACATATAAATAGTATCCCCCCTGACAACTGCCCCACAAGGGAAAACCACATAGTTAACTTGACCCTCTTTCTCATAAGCCTCACGCGGCTCAAAAAGACAATCGGTTGTTCTAGAGAGAACAATTGTCGGATCTTTTAGATCAAGGAGTGCTGCTCCGACTCTATACCTCGATCTATCGGAGACACCATGATATAAAAGAAGCCAACCCTTTTTTGTTTTTATTGGAGGCACGGAGAGACCGACTTTCTTCGAATCCCACATGCCGGCTCTTGGCAGAATTATAGGTATATTTCTAAAATTATTTCTTTCCTTAAACTCTGGCGTTTCACCATAATCCCCACATATATAATTGTTTACCCTGTGAAAAAGAAAATACTTGCCATTTACTTTCTCTGGGTGAAGACATCCGTCTTTATCATCAACTCCATCGGCAGTGACTAAAACAGGTTTTGACCAATTCCATTTTTTTCCTCTAAAATCTGAAACAGAGATTGAAGTCATAGCAATAGCTGGTGGAGTAACACCATTATAGGCTGTGTAATACATATAAATTTTATTGCCAATCCTGGTCAGTCTGGGGTCCTCACAACCGGAGTTTCCTCCTGCCACTCTTTTTTCTTCAAAACCCTCCCTTGGAACGTAGACTGGCTTATCGCCCTGAAATGTAATGTCTGTACCATCTTTACTCTCGGCGTAACCGATTACAGATGTATTGTCATCCGACATAGCTCGGTAGAGAATGGAGATTTTACCGGAGATATCGATCGCGGCAGGATTAAAAATAGCTTTGGCCTCCCAGGCTTTATCTTTTCTTGGCGAAAGAAGTGCGCCTGGGGTTTGCCTTTTGAGACCGACTTCTTCGTAAGGAAATTTCATAACTTCAAGCAACCTGCCTAGATCAACACTAGCAGTGGCCACAGTTGTATCAGTTGCACCATAATAAATTTGCAACCTGTTGCCTATAATCATTGCTCCGCTCGGAAAAATAGTCCTCGGCACTGTTCCGTATATTTCGTATTGCTCTTCTGGTACAAGCAGAGCTCCTCTGGTTTTGCCTATAACTTTTTTTGGATCATTTAGATCAAGGAGGACCGCCTCGACACCAAAGATTTTGTTTCCAGACATATATTTCTGAACGTTCGAATAAATAATAAGCCAACCAGCTTTTGTTTGTAATGGTGCCGAGCCAATCTCCAAGTGTTCTCCCTCGAATTTTGGAATATCCAGTGCGTGTTTATCTATTTCCGCGTACCACTTTGTCCAGTATTTCTCCGACCACATGTCTTCAATCTTATTGAATTCAGCAATTGAAATCTTTGATGGTGGCAAATCAGTGTTGGCAGTCAAAATAGCCACGTACTTACCATTTATCTTTTGAGGAAAAAGAGTCATGGCTTTAGCGTTAAAGGGTGTGACAAGATGTTTTTCTGAAACAGTTTTTAGATCTTTGCTTATTGCCAGACCAACCCTTATTCCTGGCGCAGAAAAAGGATAGGTTGAGAGGGCAGTATAAAAACAAAAATATTTTCCATCAATTTTGGTTACTCTTGGATCCTCACAGCCGTATCTCTCCCAAATATTTTCTGGATAAATAAAAACTTGCCTGTCTCTAAAGTGAACTCCGTCATCACTTTTGGCTCGACAAATAGTTGAAAGAGAGAAATGACTACCTTCTACTTTTTCAGGAAAAGATTGAGCTCTATAAAGCATGTATATGGAATTGCCAATCTGAATAGGGCTGCTGTTAAAGGCGGCGAAGCTTTCGAAAGTATGTTCGGCCTGCGGTCCAAGTATTGGATTATGTTTCGATCTTCTGACGACGAACATTTGTTTAAATTATTTTTTTCAAACGGTAAGATTTTGGATTCTCTGTTACAAGATAATCCATAAAATCCTGAAGTGGTGTCGAAGCCGTACAAACCACCTTATCACCCCCTCCATAATAAACTCGAAGGTCTTCGCCTCTTATGACGGCACCGGAAGCGTAAACAATGCCTGGTTTGCCGTCATTCTCATAAAACATATCCGGGGAAAGTATTGGATGAGCAGAACGATGGAGAATTCTGGTTGGGTCATTGAAATCAAGAATCATCGCTCCCAATTGGTATTTGTGAGGTTCTTTCTTGTCTTGAGCATGATAAAGAAGGAGCCAACCCAAGTCCGTTCTTATAGGTGGAGGACCGGCTCCTCTCATTCTGCTATCCCAGTGCGTTGACCTTCCACCACTCGGCGGCTCACTTTTTATAGAATTTTCATCATCAAAGTGATCAAAATCATCAACGTATTCGATCTCAATTTTAGGCGAGATCCTGTGAAGAACTGCAAATTTGCGCTTTATTGTTTCTGGAAAGAGAACCCAATTTTTGTGGACCTCTCCCATCGGCGATAGAAGAACAGGATCTTTCCACTTCCAATTTCCTTTTTTAAAATCATCCACACTTATTGAAGTCAGAGCAATTCTAACCGAGCCCCAACCTTCAAAAGCAACGTAGGTCATATATATATGGTCATCAATTCTAACTACTCTAGGATCTTCCGAGCCACCCCAGCCTCCACCAGAAGTGTAGTAAGCCGGATGAATACCTATAGGGCCAGTAGCTTTCTTTGGATCAGGCATACCGTTGCCTCGTCCTGGCTCATAAACCGGAAAAAGAGGTCTTCTTTCAAAAGACAGACCATCCTTACTATGAGCGTATCCGACTCTCGATATACCATCGCTCCCAAGTGCTCTATAAAACAAATGAAGATCATTACCATCCTGAAAAACTGCAGGATTGAAAGTACCGACAGCTTCCCACTCCAAACCCCTTCTTGGCACGATGATTGGATTTCTCTCAAATCTTTCAAGTATTTCGTACCTATGACTTTCTTCACCTGAAAATATTGCTGGGAAAGTAGAGACAAACAATTCCTTGTCTCCCAACATCCAGTAGATCATAAATACATTTTTTACATAAACGAAACCAAGGGGTGTAACCTCGTCACCTTCTCTGGTCTTTTTAATTATTCCTTGCCAAAGTGGTGCCTCCGATCTCCAGATAATCCTTTTTGGATCCTTTTTATCGAGCAAAACTCCACCCACTTGGAGTAGCGTTTTGCCTGCACTACTTACTGATGAATCATAAATAATCAAAAATCCTTCTTTGGTTTCAACACCTCCGATTATTGAGGTTTTCTCCAAGTCGAACATCCCAGCCCTACCAGTGAAAAGAAGTGAGTGCCTCTCTCTCCAAAGAACCAGAGTTTTCGCTAGCTGATTTTTTATAAATAGACCGTCTTGGTATAGGACAAATGAATCAAGAGGCTTGTCGTAAAAGATGACCGCTCTGTCAGAGTCACCTCTTGGGATTTGGGACTTTATATGCCAACTGTAGAGATCCTGGGATTTGGCCACAACGATCACATCTGTCTTTTTGGTTTTGCCTTTCCTTATGTAGGTTAAGGTAAAGCATGTTGGGGTAGTGGAAATAGAGAAATTAAAACATTTATTTATGTTCTCGCTTTTACCTTTTTGGTCCTTGAGAGAGACTTTTTTGGAATCAGGAGTAAAATCTAGACCATTTGTACTTTCGGAGATGAAAAGAGAGCTGGTAGTTTTCTTCTCCAGTTTCTCCAGCATAAAAACCTTGTTGTTGACATAAACTACTGACAGAGGCGAGCCATGAATTTTTTTGATTTTCTTTGGTTTTAAAGTGCTCTTTTTCATTAAACTCGGTTGTACTTGTCCTCTATTCGTACAATATCATCTTCATCAAATTCTCCCATTGATATTTCTAAAATAAAACTGTCGTCTTCAGGAGAAGAAACTCTGTGACGAACACCCACTCCGACACTGAATTCATCACCCTCCTTTGCTTCAAAAACTTTTTCTCCGATAGTGACCATCGGATGGCCCGCAAGGACTCTCCAGAATTCTTCTCTTTTTTTGTGATACTGGAGAGAGAATTCTTCGCCCTTTTTTACTTGCAAAATCTTTACCGTAGATTCCTCATTTTTTGTAAACGTAACAAACGACCCCCACGGCCTTTCGGTGGTAATCGGATTCATAGCTATATTTTACCACCCGAAAATCAGGAAGTCATAAAAATGTGTGGATAGTCAAGGGATTAATCGAGAAGAGAAAGAATCCTACTCATAACAACATTTGCCGGCAGATGTGGACCCAAAAGTGGAACGAAAAACTTGCCCCTAACTCTGGTCTTGTCCGCAGTGATAGGAGTGCCACTTTTTTTCAAGAGATCTAGGTCGTTATAATTATCCCCCATGGCAATGACGTTTCTCTTTTTTAATTTGAAAATCTTCATGGCCTGACGCAAGCCAAGAGCTTTCGTCTGTTTGTCCTTAACGCCTATATCATAAGCTTCTCCATTCCACACCGTGTAAAGACTGGGTTCAGCAGCGACAATATTTTCTATTTCTTTCACTTCTTCTGTGCAGTGAATAGTAATGATGAATTCTTTTGGCTCAAAACCTTTTATTCTTTCATCTTTAACTGCTTTCAGCTTAGGAAAAATATCTTTTAATTCGTTGAAACTGTTTATGTGCTGCCAAATTCTACCCGCGTGCCATGTGGCGCTACCATTCTCATAAGTCAGGTTTATAAAAGGCAAAACTTCTCTGAACATCTCTTGAAGCATATAGAGACCTCTGCCAGATGAGATATTCATCAAAAAACCTTTTTGGTGGAGTTTTTTTATTTGCTCTATTTCCTCTTGTTCGATGACTTTTGTTTCGAGAGTAGTGATATTGCCTTCCTGTTTTATTTTTGTTCCTCTGTGGACCAAAACACCATCGACGTCAAAGACGATCATCTTTATGTCCGCCAGGTCTTCTCTTGTCATTTCCTCAATCGGTTTCATCTTTGCAGTCATTAAAATTATATCAGAATGGGAACCTTGTTACATGTATCTACTCAAGATCTCCAATGTCTCATTTGGATTGGATTCCTGAATAAAATCAACGCCTGTACTAGTCACTACTTCGTCACTCCCACCTTTGTACAAGGAGTCACCAATGTAAACAATATCATCATCCCCCGCCTTAAGCAGCTCCTTTATTTTCTTTATGGCATAGGCTTTATCTATTCCTTTGCGGTTTATGTCAATTGATGTACTGCCCCCAACTCTTATCTCAAAGTCAGGGATTTTTTTGTTGAGCATAGCGATCATTCTCTGCCTTTTTGATAAATCCTTGTCCCATTTTTCCTTGATTTCAATCGGTGCACTATGTCCCATACCAGAGAAAGTGACTTGGCTTTCTCTATCTTCGATTAAATCCCCGTAGTGCTCCGAAAAATCTATACCTGAGAGTTTCATCACTTCATTTAAGGCAGCAATAATTTTTTGCCTCTCTGGCAAGGTCATTTTTTCATCGTAGAGTTTTTTCCAAGTATTGTTTTGTGAATCATAAACATAGGAGGAGCTGCCCATGGTTGGAAAAAGAGAAAGATTCTTTAACAATTCTCCCCCGCACGGCAGTTGAGACAAAACTTTATCTTGAAATTGGGAAAAAATTTCGCCAGAGACAATAACAAGAGAGTGTTTGGACAAAATATGGCAAAGAACTTCAGCCATATCTTTCGATATCGGAGAGCGTGAAGGAGCTAGGGTTCCACCCAAGTCACAAACAATTACTTTTCTACTCATAAAGTGTTAGTATTGTAATATTGTATCACTTAGTCTCACGATATGACAAAG
>CAYUID010000034.1:0-6306 GCA_964444765.1 uncultured Candidatus Saccharibacteria bacterium | reverse complement strand
TTATTTCGTTTGTGTTTCTGAAAGGCACAAGAATTTGCTCAAAATCTTTGTGTTTTTTTACTCCCATGGTTTTCTCAGCTAACCTAAAAGAATCGGTTGCGACAAAAACAACACTGTCGTCTTCTGAGGAGACAAGGATGCTAGACAGAACCGGTCTTATGGTTGAAACCGATGAGGCGTACATGACAGATTTTAAACCCTTGAGTAGATTTGGGGCGTTAAAGGTAAAAGTTTTATCTTTGGAAACCTTTGGAATATTTGGAAAATCATCAACTGGAAAAGCTTTGAGGGTTGATTCGGAATGTTTGGTTGAGATTTTTAGGTTTCCTTGAGAAACTTCGAGAGTAATATTTTTGTCGTTACCAATGTTTGAAATAAAATTGTAAAAAACCGAACCTGAAACCGCTACTTTGCCTGGTTTAGTCACTTTTACCGGAATAGAAACTTCTATACCAATATCTAAGTTTGTGGCTTTTATTGTAAGGTTTGAGTTGTGAGCTTCAAGCAAAAGACAAGATAAAATCGGGAGTGTAATATTTTTTCCTGTTATCCTTTCTGCCTTTGAAACCGCGTAGACCAGTTTTTCTTTTATACACTCTATGTTCATAGTATTAATCTAATTCTATTCTTTTAAAAATCCTATTACTACTATTTGTGTGTAAACCTGGATTACCAAAAAGTCATTATTTATAGCCATATTTTAGGATTTAAAGGATTTTTGGTGTTGGTAATATGTGTACAAACCAGGATAAATTACAGCTCTTGTTTTGGGCCAAAAACCTATCCATACTTTTTACCATAGCTTATTAATAGCTTATACACAACCTTTTAAACAAAGATAGATCTTAGTTGATTTATCTCATCAATTAGAAACTCATCGCTCTTCATGTCGTTTTTTATTTTTTCACATGAGTGCATAACGGTTGTGTGGTCCCTTCCTCCAAGTTTCTCGCCTATGGCTGGGTAGGAAATATTGAAATCTTCCCTCAATATGTACATTATTATCTGTCTCGGCTTTATAATTTCCTTTTTTCTGGTTTTATCGTATATAAGTTGGTCGTCTATGTTGTAAAACTCGGCTACGGTCTTCACCACCTCCTTGGCTGAGATCAATTTTTTCGGTTTTGTGTTGTTTTTTACGAAGTTTTTAACTTCTGGCAAGGATAATTCCCTACCTTTTAATTCTGACTGAACAGTTATTGAGTTTATTATGCCCTCCAACTCTCTTATGTTACCGGTTACAGAGAAGGCTAAATATTCCAAAACGTCTTTAGCCACAGGAAAAGGGCTGTTTGTAGTTTTTGATCTGATTATGGCCAGGCGAGACTCATTGTCTGGTGTTGGGATATCGACTATCATACCGGCGCTGAATCTGGATTTTAGTCTCTCTTCCAAATCCTGCATAAGACCAGGGTGTTTATCAGAGGAGAAGATGATTTGTTTATTGTTTTCGTAGAGATGATTAAAGAGGTGGAAGAGCTGTTCTTGGGCCTGCATCTTACCAGAGAAGAATTGAACGTCGTCCATGACCAAAACATCATATTTTCTGTATTTTTCTTTAAAAAAGTTTGGTTTGTTTGATTGCAGAGCATTCACATACTCCTGGAAGAATTTTTCGGAGGTTGTATAAAAAACTTTTCGGCCACTATTTTTTAAATGATTACCGACCGCTTGGATGAGGTGAGTCTTTCCGTGTCCCGTTCCTCCATAAATAAAAAGTGGATTGTAAACGATGCCTGGTTTTTTGATGATGGCTTGGCTTGCGGCGAAGGCGAACTCATTAAATGGTCCAACAATGAAAGATTCAAATGTATATCGGGGGTTTAAGTTGTCTTCCTTGTTTATAAAAGTATCAACCATCGGTAACTCCTTGGTCACCATTTGAGGCTTAGGAGCAACTTGCTTTAGTAGGCTATCATCTTTATTTATTATGTAGTGAAGGGACTGAACATTTCCAGAAGAAATGGATCGCAGAGCTTTCAAAATTAAATTGTGGAACTTGCTACCCAACCAATCCTGAACAAAAGTATTTGGTACTCCCAAATAAACTGCACCAGACTCCTGTCTTATGATCGCTGTGTCCTTAAACCAGGTATTGAAGTTTGGTTTGGAAAGAGACAATTCCATTTCAACCAAAACTCCATCCCAAAGTTTCTTATTATCCATAATGTTAAGTATTATATATGCAAAGAAAAATTATAATACTTGTTAAAAAACATAGAATATGTTAATAATGTGTGAACAACCTGTTAATAAGAAAATTACTTGAAATTTGTAAAAATTTATGTCAAAAACATACAACCCAAAGAAAAGAAAAAGAGCAAAAACCCACGGTTTCCTTAAGAGAAGCAGGTCAAAATACGGTAAGAACACTCTACTTCGAAGAAGGAGGAAGGGAAGAAAGGCTGTAACCACTGTTTAGGGATAATAAAAATAAAATGCTCCGGAAAAACTGGAGAATAGAAAGAAAATATTTTCCTTACATTGTAAAGAATGCAACCAGATACAATTCTAAGCATTTATTTTTAAATTTGGCCAAAATTCCAAAAGAGGATGGCAAAGGAAACAGCAGGTTTTCTTTTTCTGTACCAAAAAAAGTAGAAAAATCAGCAGTCAAAAGAAACAAACTTAGACGTTGGGGTTATGACGCTCTTCTAAATATAAAGAACGACATTAAACCGGGGGTTTTTTGTTTTTTTATTTTTAAAAGAGCTGAAAGCAAGCCAAATTTTGAAGAAACGAGAAGAGAAATAGCCGAATTACTTTCGATAGGATCTATGTTAAGATAGTCGAATGTCTTATCTTTTTAACCTTCTCATATCAACCCCCTTCTATAATGGTTTCATCCTATTGATGAACCTCCTCCCCTTCTTTGATGCTGGGATGATCATCATAATATTTACAGTCATCGTTAAATTTATTCTTCTCCCACTATCGATCAAAGCTTCCAAATCTCAAATGCAGATGAAAACGGCGGAAAGAGATTTAAAACAAATAAAAGAAAAATACAAGGACAACAAAGAAGAAGAGGCCAGAAAAACTATGGAGTATTATAAAGAAAAAGGTATAAATCCTTTTGCTGGTTTTTTTATTTTACTTATTCAATTTCCAATAATCATTGGTCTTTACAGAGTTTTCCTAAGATCAGGTTTACCAAAAATAAATCAGAGTCTACTCTACTCTTTTGTTAAAGCCCCAGCCTCGGTCAATATGGTTTTCCTCCATTTTGTAAATATATCCCAAAAAAGCATATTGTTAGCCATTATTGCTGGAATCACAACCTACATTCAGATTGCCCTGGCTTCGGGATCAAACACTCAAAGCCAAGGCGATTTTGCAAAAGCCATGAATATGCAAATGAAATTTTTCTTCCCAGCTCTTATTGTTTTTATCTCTTACAGTATATCTTCTGCAGTTGCTCTTTATATATTGACCAGCAACATTTTTGCTATTCTCCAAGAAATATATATAAAAAAGAAATATCACAAAGAGGCCTTAGCTTTGTAGATCTATTTTGTTAAGTCCAAACTCCAAAGAGAGTTATCCTTTTTATTTATAAAGACAATGTACTGCTCATTTTCTGATAATAGAGGTCTTAGAACGTCCATCCCTGCTCCAGAGTCATCAGAGAGATTCATTACAATACTTGATGTATTGTCTTTCAAATTATATTTCCAAATATCGTCGTTAAAGGAAGTTTGTCCCAAGTACCACGAATCCAAACTTTTCTCCGAGAGATTTTCTCTTGGCACAGCGCAATAGAGTGTATCTTTATCTTTTTTACTCCAGAGACATTTCTCTGGAAAAGTGGCTGGTGAAATATTTTTTGAACTCTGGGTTTTGGAGTCGAAAACAAAACTGGAGTCACCACTATCTTGTTTTAGAAAAAAGATTCTGGAAGCATCAGGTGAAGTTATTGTTGATAGCCCTGCAATATCTCCCAAAACTTTTCTCACTCCCCCCGTTGTTGTATCAACAAAATACATAAAGCCAGGAATATTTTGATGAGGTTTTGTCGTTAAAGACACTGTCGAGGCATTTACGAATTGGGATAGAAGGTCTTTTATAGGAGAGGACCAGATCTGTTTTTTGTTTTTTCCGTCAAATGTGCTGACAAAACCTAAGGATGAATCACCATTTTGGACCAAGTAGAAAACGTTTGATCCAAAAACCGAAACATCAGTTATGTTTTGAGGGAAAGCCACACTTGTGACACTGTTCTCTGTCGATGTTCCAGAGGGTTTTATCATGAGAGAGAAGGTATCTATACTTTCAGCATCATCTTTGAGTGACCTTGCCAGAAGAGAGAGATTTTATTCCCCCAATAAGCTTCATATATAAGAGGGATGGTTGTGTTTGAGATCCTGTTTTGATTTGGAGAGAATAGCTCCACTTCAAAGATGTGTCCCGTAGCTCTTTCAATGTATCTCACTACCGTTCCGGCTTTAAGATCGAGAAGACCTGCACCAGAGACTGGCTCTCTGGACAACTCCCTTAGTTTGACAGCAAAATTTTGGGAGTTTCCAGAGGTTTCATTTGTTGTTGTTTGGGCAGGTGTCCCATATGTTGGAGTTGCATAACTTCCGCTGTTTCCAAAAGGGAAAAATCCTTTGAAGCCTGAATTTGTCTGTGTGGACGTACCAGTAGTCTCTTTATTTTTTAAAATAAAGTAATAAGCAGAAAGGCCAATAAGCACTACTCCCAAGGTGACAAATATTGCAATAGTTGTTGATTTTTTAAACATAATTATGGAAAGGTGGCATGCCAGTGATCATTACTAGACGGCACTGTTCCACCACAAGTTGATCCTTTTGGTTCCCACAAAAATGTACCTCCATACCTTGGATAACTTTGGCAGGCTGCAAGTGCTTGGCCATACTGTATGGTTTCGTTTATTCTCGGGTCCGATCTAATATCTACAGCTGTGCCTTGGTTGTGTGCAGAATTGGTTGTGTGGCCCTCCTCCGTGCCTCCAGTTACTACAACAGTACAAGGATTGCATGCTTGCTGTAGAGTTGTAAGACCAAGAATAACTGAACTTTGTAGCCCGTTTATATTTACACAGTTTTGAGTTTGGCCAGTAGCACATGGTCCATAAGATGTAATAACGTTATTTGCTATGGTTTGGGATCCAGGCGAAACACCTGACGGTACTGTTCCGACCGTTGGTGCTGTGACACCGAGAGGCGGACTACTGACGGTAAAATTAAACTCAAGAAGTCTTGGGTTAATTGTGTAAAGAATGACCCAAGCACCGATAACTAGAAGAAGTCCCCAAAGAGCATTTTGGATGTATTCCTTCCCTTGACTCTTGCCAGAAATGGCGTCGGACGTGGCATACATCACTCCACCAATGGTTATGTAAACAAAAGCTAGGCCTGCTCCTACGGCAACAGCCAAGTTAAAAGCGCCTGGTAAATATGTTTGGAGGTTCGTGGTCGCGCCGTTTGTTGTTCCAGGTAAGGGGGCAAGTGGTGTGTAGTCCACCAAAGCATAGGCAAAGGAGAAAAGAGAAAGAAAGACTGCCATTCCCGCTAACCCCCGCAAAATTGTCTTTTTAATTTTTTTCATAATTTATTTTTGATTACCGAATCGAAGATTGAAATCTGCCGAAGCAAACTGAAGAATTTTACTCTGGTTTTCCAAGTCAACAGAAATTTTCGAAATTCCGGAAGCATCCCCTTCTTGTCTAAACACCCTAACCATCTGACTCAAGTCGGAGTCAATAAGGGAGCCATTTATGGACCACTTGAATCCCAATTCTGGAAAAGAAATATTTTTTCCTCCAAAAAACAAAGGATAAACTACAACTGCTATCTCTTTTGAATCCTTTAAATCAACTGTGCCAGAGAGATTTCGACTAAAATCTATTCCGTAGAGAGGGTTTCTCTGGTAAAAAATAACTGAAGGCTCATTTGGAGTGACGATGGTTCTCTGATCAGCTTTTCTCCCACTGGAAGGATCTGTTGCTTCAACTTCCAAGTCTAAGTTTCTCGATATTAGAGAAGAAATTATACTGTAGCTGTTTTTACCCAGACCCGATGCGTTATCAACGACATTACCATTGAGAGTCCATTTATATGAAAGTGATTTGCTAGATAATTCTCTTCCTCCAGAAATTATGTGAGGCATGGCCACAAAAGTTATCCTGTTTTGATGGGAGAACATTGGTTTGCCTCTATAAAACGGTGGAGCAGATGAATCGCTCTGCCAGACTAGGTCAATTGAAGTTGGTCTTATGGATAGAGTTTTTTCAACAGATATACCAGTTGGCATCCTTATGATTGTGTCTACGCTAGTAACAGT
>CAYUID010000033.1:0-6344 GCA_964444765.1 uncultured Candidatus Saccharibacteria bacterium | reverse complement strand
CAAGAAGCGCGAACTTCATAGCCGAAGCTTCAACCGTTGCATGGAACATATCGCGGGTTTCAGACTCCTTGAGACTGGTCAGAACCGTCACGCCGAGAATTTCTGTGTTGGGGAGCTCGGCTTTGAGGGCTTTCATCGCAGGAACCCCAGCGACACAAACGGTGGTCAGAAGTTCAGGCTGGGCTTCTCGAAGCAGAACGCCGTCGGTCGAGAGTGTCTCGCTGATGTCGAACAGTTTCAGGTCGGCGAAGACTCGTAAACCGAGAACCTGAATTTCGCCGATGAGGCTGTAGCCCACAGCTCGCAGGGCGGAGTTAACCTTGATGTAGACTCCGGTACCTTTGAGCTTCTTGGCGAGCGTCAGAACTTGCGACGCGACATCATAGCGACCCGACCCCATTTCTGGCCGAGGCTTGAAGTCAGCGGCAACGATGAGTTGTTCTACAGGTGCCAGAAGTTTCATTTCGTTCTCCTTTCGATGTTCAGTCATGGCGTATTTAGAATACACAAGAACGTGTAGACTAAAACGACTCTGGCCAAACTCTAAGTTAAAACTAGGTAAAAATCAACGGGCCTTTTGAGTTGAGATTAAATTGCTTTCAAAATATCTTCCTTTGTTGATTTACTGATCAAATCTAATTTTCCTTGATGATTAAGTGTATGTTTGATTTCATACTCGCGTTCAGCTGCTTCTTTCCTCGTTTCATATTTTTCTAAATAAACGAATTTTACTGGTCTTCTATAGCGTGTATATTTTGCGCCTCCCCAGGCTTGGCCATTATGTTGCTGAAGTCTTCTTTCAAGATTATTTGTTATACCGGTGTACAATGTGCCATCATCACATTTCACAATATATACGTGGTACGGATAGGATTGAAAAAACATTGTTTTAATTATAGCAGCATTACCTGATTTATTGTGCAAAAGCTAGCTGCCGACCAGAGAATCTATCAATTCTCTCCACCGCTGCGGGACTTGGACTCGAACCAAGATACCAGCCTCCAAAGGGCCGTGTCCTACCATTAGACGATCCCGCAGCGCTGAAGACAATTTCAATTTGCGAATCGGTCACAAATAATTTTCTGCTGAAAATTTTCGCGACCCCACCTCCTTCGCCAAGCTCAGTCCGGTCTTGCGGTCGGGGCCCAACCCAACCTCACCCCAATTTTCTCCTCCAAAGGGAGACGTCCTACCGTTAGACGAGTCGGCAATAAACTAATTCAAACAATTTCATCTTACACTTTTTTTGACTTTTTACCACAGAATTGTTTTATCTTTGATATAATCTACATATGATCAAATTTATAAGACTTTTTCTTTTGCTTTTGATAATTATTGGAATTATTTTGCTTTTTACTCAAAAAATGTGGGTACCGCCTTTGGTCAATTGGATTCTCTTTCACTCATCCTAGTTTGAAATAGCCATAGGTTTGGGTCTGTACTACAATGTAGTTTTAATCTTTATTAATTAATCTAAAAAATATGATAATCGTACACGACACATTTGTTTGTAAACCAGGTAACGCTTCAAAAATGGCCAAGCTTTATAAAGAGGTGATGAAAGATGACAAAAATTTGCAGGCTATTTTGACCGACATGACCGGACAGTACAATCGAGTGATAATGGTGACAAAATACGAGAATTTGGCGGCTTACGAGAAGAGCTTTGAGCAATACATGAATCCGACACCAGAGATGAAGAAGGCTATGGAGAAAATGAAGGGCTACACAGACATGTATATAGAGGGTGGCAGGGAGATATTTAAGATTTGGTAATGTTTGCTTTAGCCAAACGTTTTAACACTTGCCTATGAATTACAGCTTTAAAAACGTTTTAATATGGACATTGGTTGTTTTGCTGGTTATTGCTGGGGGATCCTGGTTCTATTTCAAGTATGTTCGCGCTACCCCTTATCCAACGCCGGCGGTGACGGACGAGACCCCAGAAATGGAAATTACGGCAAAGCACCAATGGAAAAATGGTACTCACATCGTAGCTGGTGACGTTAACCTGCCAACTCCTTGTTATATTCTCAACACAAATGCAGTTGTGGCCGAGTCTTACCCAGAGCAGGTCACTATTAACTTTGTTGCAAGTACTCAAGGAGAAGCTTGTGCCCAGGTGGTAACGACGGAGAGATTCAAAGTGGATTTTCAAGCTTCCGAGAAGGCCATAATAAAAGCTACATGGAATGGCAAACCGGCTAAACTGAATTTGATTCCAGCTGGTCCCAATGAAGACTTGAACAATTTTGAACTTTTTCTCAAAGGTTAGGCTCTCGAGAATATAAAATAGTTTGAAAATATGATAGGATAATCTCCTGTATGAAATTACTTTGGCAATATGTCGAGAAACAAAAGAAAATTTTGATCGGAGCCTTGGTTTTGGCCACCATAAACCAAGCTTTTTCCCTTTTGGATCCGCAGATCTTCAGGCTAATCGTTGATAACTATGCTTCGAAGGCTCTAGCCCTTTCTAGTAACCAGTTCGTTAAGGGAGTTCTATTTTTGCTTTTGTTATCAATGGGGGTGGCCTTTGTCTCCCGCGTGGCCAAAAATTTTCAGGATTATTATGTCAGCATCATTACCCAGAGAGTTGGAGCTCGTTTGTACTCACACAGCATTACACATTCTTTTTCCTTGCCTTACTCGGCTTTTGAAGATCAGAGGTCAGGAGAAATTTTACTCAAATTGCAAAAAGCTAGGACTGATGCGCAGAATTTGATCACTAGTTTTGTGGGGATTGTATTTTTGACCCTGGTCAGCATGATTTTTGTTATCGCCTACGCCTTCACTGTTAATTGGCTTGTCGGGGTCGTTTACATTCTGCTTATTCCGACCATAGGTTTTGTTCAGTTTGTTCTTTCAAGAAAAATAAAAGCAGCCCAGAGGGAAATTGTGACCGAATCAGCCTCTCTGGCCGGGTCCACTACTGAAACCTTGAGAAACGTGGAGTTGGTAAAAAGTTTGGGGCTTGAAAATCAGGAAACAGATAGGCTCAACGCAGTCAACGAGAAAATTCTAGCCCTCGAGCTACGCAAAATTAAACTGATAAGAGCCCTGTCATTTCTCCAGGGAACTGTGATCAATGCCATCCGTTCAGGACTTTTGTTTCTTCTCATGTGGCTTATTTTCCAGAAAGTCATGACTTTTGGTGAATTTTTCACTCTCTATATTTATCAATTCTTTATATTTGAACCTCTAAACCAGCTAGGCTTTTTGGCCAATACCTATCAGGAGGCTAAGGCCAGCATGGAAAAATTGGAGACTATTCTCAACACTCCTTCGGAGGAGAAGCCAAAAAATCCAGTGAAAATCAAGAAACTGGAAAAAATTGATTTCAAAAATGTTAGCTTCTCCTACAGGGACAGTGGAGAAGTTTCTGTCAGCAATTTGAATCTGGAAATCAAAAGTGGCCAAACTGTCGCCTTCGTTGGGCCATCGGGAGCCGGCAAGACTACTATCGTCAAACTCTTATTGGGACTTTACAAAAAAACCGAAGGTCAGATTCTTTTCAACGGGATTGATACGGAAACGATTGACTACGATGATTTGAGGCAGAGAATAGGATATGTCTCTCAAGACACCCAACTCTTCGCTGGGACAATCAGAGAAAACTTGCTTTTCGTTAATCCGGATGCGTCGGACGAAGAGTGTCTCGTGGCTTTAAAACAGGCTTCAGCACTGTCCATCACAGAAAACAAAACAAACGGCAAGGGTTTGGATACAAGGATAGGTGAGGGGGGGTTGAAACTTTCTGGCGGGGAAAAGCAGAGGCTGGCAATCGCTCGGGCACTCTTGCGTAATCCAGATGTCATTATTTTTGATGAAGCTACATCTAGCTTGGACTCTCTAACTGAAAAAGAAATCACTAAAACCATAAAGGAAATAAGCCAAAAGAGACCTGAACTTATGACTATAATGATCGCCCACAGACTCTCCACCATCTCACACTCTGACGAGATATTTGTTTTGGAACGCGGAAAATTGTCTGAAACAGGGGATAACGAGAAGCTATTGTCCAAAAAGGGCCTTTACGCCGCTTTGTGGCGAGAGCAGGCTGCTTTTTAAACAAAATTGCCGGTGTTATAATTAATTATTATTAACTAAGACAAAACTATGATGTATGGAGGATATGAGGGCTATAGTTTCTTTGGGACACTTTACGCCCTAGTTATATTAGTTGATCTTGTTTTGGTTGGAGTTTGGCTCTGGCATCAAATTAATAAAAAATAGGGCAAAAAGAGCTAATTTTTCGAATTAAACAGGAGGGTTTGTCTAGGTCTACCATTATATTCCCCTCTGTTATATAATAGCCGGGTATCAGATTTATTAATTATTAAGAGGAAATAATAAATAATATGGCAAAAAGCAATTCCGCATTTATGAAGCCTATGAACGTTAGCTCTGACCTTGCTATGGTAGTTGGCAAAGGACCTATGCCTCGTTCAGAAGTTGTAAAGAAAATGTGGGCTTACATAAAGAAGAACGGTCTTCAAGATCAGAAAAACAAGAGAAACATCAATGCTGACGAAGCTTTGAAGAAAGTTTTCGGCGGAAAGGGAACAGTCTCTATGTTCGAGATGACGAAGCTTGTCTCAAAGCACCTCTCCTAATCATCTAGTTGGATTTTAAAAGCGAAACCCCGGATCAAGTAGGTCTGGGGTTTTGTTTTGCTATAATTTAATTATGAAGAGAGTTTTTATGGTACATGCATGGAGTGGTAAACCAAATCAGCATTGGTTCCCTTGGCTTGGTAGTGAGTTAGAGAGACTAGGCTTTAAAGTTTTTATACCAGAAATGTCTCATGGTGATGAGCCTGTAATTGAAAAGTGGGTTGGAGAACTTAAAGAAATAGTTAAAGAAGTGGACGAGGACACTTATTTTATTGGGCACAGTATTGGTTGTCAGACGATTATTCGATTCCTAGAAGGCGTCAATAAGAAGGCCGGAGGAGCATTGTTTGTCTCTGGATGGTTCAAGCTCGCCAATCTGGAGAGTGAAGAGGAGGAAAAAATAGCCCGACCTTGGATGGAATACGATGTCGATTTGGTTAAAGTCAAGAAAAATCTACTTAAATCAGTTTTAATCATATCTGACAACGATCCATACAACTGTTTCGAAGAGAACAAGAAGAAATTTAGTCAGCTGGGCTCAAAAATCGTTGTTTTGGGAGCAGCTGGTCATATTACAGAGGAAGATGGTTACAGAGAATTACCAGAAGCTTTAAAAGAATTTAAAAATCTATGAACAAAACTATAATTTATTATGTGCTAGGTTTGGTAGTTGTTTTCGGAGCTGGTTATTGGTTTATTAACTCTGGCAGCAGTTCCTTACAGAATCCTCTTCCTGGGGTGACTGGAAACTACAATCCAGTTGATAGCCTATCCGGAAATAATTCCAATACCAAAACTCCAACAAGCCCACAAAAAAGTACGCAGCCTATCAAAACTACACCTGTTTCTACTCCTCCAACATCAAACGTTAGTCAAAAATCTCTAAGCCAGGCTGATCTTCTGGCTCTAGCTGGCAATGATTACTCTGACGGTAGTGTGCCTCTAGGTGATAGTAAGTACACGACCACAGGTCCTAAAAAGGGCTACGTTTACCTTTGCAACGCAAGACAAGATAATCCTGGTTCGATGGTTAACGGACCATGGATGCACGGGAATTATTGGAATTTCAAAGAAAAAGTTTCAGTCTCCGGTAGTGTCTCTTGGTCCAACGCTTCTTTCGCGGACACTATTTCAGGCTCTTTGAGAGTTTTGTCAGGCAATTCTTTGCCAATAAATCACACAACAGGAGTTTTCCCAATTTCCTCGAGTGACAACGCTTATCAATACGACAGAAATCCAAACACGATCTCTGCTCAATCACTGAAGTATAGTTTGCCAAAAGACCCAAGCTACTCCGATACGCCATACTGCATGGGTGGGGAAGTCGGGATCATGCTAACTGGTGTGCCGCTTTTCAACGCCTTCGATGCTGGCCTGCGTGACGCTCCAGCTCATGAGCTTCAGGATTCTTGCAGTGGTCACCCACAAGGCTCGGGTGAATATCACTATCACAGTATGAGCCAGTGTTTCAAAGACACTTCAGTTTCAACTGTTTTAGGTTTTGCTTACGATGGTTTTCCGATCACGGGAAACAAAGTAGCCGAAAATAAATATCTAACAACAGATGATTTGGATGTCTGTCACGGAATTACAAGTGAGGTCATTTTGGATGGACAAAAGAAATTGACTTATCACTACGTTATGACCCAAGATTTTCCATACTCAACTAGATGTTTCAGAGGAAAGCCAACCCAAACTGGTCCGAGTTCATCTGAAGGCGGAGGTACA
>CAYUID010000032.1:0-6361 GCA_964444765.1 uncultured Candidatus Saccharibacteria bacterium | reverse complement strand
AAATGTAACTAGGGTTAATAAATAGATAATAATGCCCAAAATCGACGAAATAACATTTATATTCTTACGGCCATTCTACCAAAAACTGCCTTGCTATGATAATCTAAAACCATGTCATTACATTCACAAATAAAAGATAAAGTTAAGGAGGCTTTAAAGAGCAAAGACCAAGTCAGACTCTCGGTGGTTAGGGGCCTCGTGGCTGCTTTTACAAATGAGTTGGTTAGTTTAAAGAGATTACCGACTGGCGAGCTCACGGACGAAGAAGCTTTGAATGTCATAAGAAGAGGTGTAAAGCAGAGAAAGGATTCGATTGAGCAATTTACGAAGGGTGGTAGGCAGGACCTGGTCACAAGTGAGAAAGCTGAACTGGTAGTACTCGAGACCTACTTGCCAAAAATGATGTCTAGAGAAGATGTTATGGCAAAAGCAAAAGCTAAGTTGGCAGAGATGGGTACTATCGATAAATCCAAAGCTGGAATGTTTATGGGATCTCTTATGAAGGAATTGAAGGGTCAGGCAGACGGAGGAGTTGTAAAAGAAGTGGTTGAAGAGATTTTGAAATAGACAAATAAAATTTCTGTATTATAATACAGAGAGGAAAGGAGGTGATGGGCTGTGAAGGTTGTAAAGATAAAGATAAAGACCCCTGAAGAAATGGCCGAAGACATTCATGCCGCTAGTCGTGGCGCGTCAGGGCCGGAACTCGCTGATCTTGTAAGTAAGATCATGAAGGAGAACGGCTACGCCCCCCAGGATCCGGTGGTAAGGAACCAAATCGGCGCCTCTTTCAGGCGTCTTGTCGTAGCGTGAGGTAAGTATGGCGCATCGTCTCTAAAAGGGCTGGCCGCGTGTAGCGTGCTAGCCCTTTCTTCATATATTTATCATGAACATGTGGTATAATTTTCTCCGGAGGCCAAGTAATGCCAAGGAGTACCAAGGCGAAAAGCAAGAGGCGCGCAAAGAAATCGTGGGCGACTTCCGACAATCCCGAAAGGGATCACCAGAAAAGTGGTTGGAGGAACCGCCCGCTTAGTGCGAGAAGCTGGTCAAGATTGACGGGGAGAGACAAACAAACTCCCGACGATTGATCGTGACTCCACGATTGGGGCTGGCCGATGTGGCTGGCCCTGTTGTTTTCTACAGTTGCTTTCTATATTTTTTTTGAATTTCTGATTCTATTTCTGCTTTGTTTCCACCATAGGTGGCAAAGGAAATTTGTTTTAATTTATCCACTACTGCAGGATTGCCTCTCGGAGGTGGCAAGGTTTTTATGTTGAAAGCTTTGGCTGGCTTTCCACCAACTAACATTTTTACATATGCGTTTCTGTTATCAACATTCATCAAGTCCTTTGCTGTAAACTCTGGAGAAAATTGTTTTTCCAAATATTCAGCATCCTCGGAACCGACCCTGAAACTGCACAAGGAGCCAACATTACCAAAAACCGAGTCTTTTATTCTTTCGTCGAGTTGAGCTATAAACTGATGGGCAATGCTCAAGGATAGCTTGTACTTTCTAGCTTCGGACAGAATAGTTGAAATTGAATTGGTAGTTATATTTTGGAATTCATCTATATAAAGATAAAACGATGGAAGATTTTCCCCAACAGAGTCAGCTCTGGAGAGCGACGCCATTAGAATTTTGCCTACCAAGATAAGACCGATAAGGTTTGCGTTTATATCACCTAGCCGACCTTTTGAAAGATTAACAAGAAGTATTTTTTTCTCATCCATTATTTTCCGGAAATTAAACGATGATTTTTGCTGAGCGATAATTGGGCGCATAATGTCATTGACCAAAAAGACATCAAATTTTGAAGTAATATATGGCACGATGTTTGATAGCGCCGCCTCACCTCCGGCCTTTGCCGCTACCTCTCGCCAGAACTCAACAACCACTGGATTTTTACATCTTGAGAGCTTCAGCTCACGATAATCTTTGTTTGAAAGAACCCTAGAGACATCGAGAAGAGTAGAGCCAGATTCGGGGTCTTCGATAACAAGCATAGTGGCGTTTCTGAAATACTGCTCAAACATTGGACCCATGGACTCTGGTACGGCCCCATAAAGTTTTTGGAATATACTAAAGAGCTCGTTGACCACAAAAGTTTTCTGCTCTGGGTAATTCAAGTCATACTCGAGCATGTTGAGAGCCATAGGATGCTCTGTGTGACTCGGGTCAAAATAAATGACATCGGAAAATCTATTTTCTGGAACATTGGCTAAGACGTCCAAAATGTCCAGGCCATGAGGATCAATCATACAGACCCCATTACCCTTCTTCATATCCTGTATGATCATATTTTTGAGAAGAGTAGATTTACCGGTACCTGTCTGACCAATAGTATAAAAGTGCCTTAGTCTGTCCTCATCAGAAATATAAATTTCTGTGTCTGTGTTTCTATAAGAATTTACTCCAAGCAAAGTGCCTTCTTTAGATAAATCGGATGGTGGTGGAGCAGAGACCGCATGGCTTTGTTTTAATCCAGGAGTTGGCTTCAGTGCAGTGGTATGGAAGTGAATAAGTGAAGTAACTTCGGTTAAGTTCAAAGGTAAAAGTTCATCATCACTATAGGCTCTAAAAGAATACTCTCTTAACATTTTCTCGAGAGCTTTCTTTTCCAATCTTCTGGCTTTAAGGCCATTGGCCGAAGCGTTGGTAAACTGATTGAAACTTGATTCCAACCCTTGCAAAATCCTCTCTGCATCAACTTTAGTCGAAGCAGAAGCAACTAGTCTTATATTTGTTGCTACGATAGTTGAAGACATTTTCTGTTTTATTTTTGATATAGCTTCTGCATCTATGGGTTTTTTCTCTTCTGTTGGACTTGGTGCTGATTTAAAGAAAGAAAATAGCTCTTTTTTCATTTCTCCTGCAAAAGACTCCGGTAAATTAATAGCATCCTTCACGAGCGTACCTTTTTCTATCATCTTTACTGCATAGTCATATTTTTTATTGAAGTATTCGCCCTTTGGAGCAAAAATCACCTGAATGCTGGCCCCTTCACCGTCTTTTTGGATTTTGGAAAAACTGGAGAGGATGATGTTGAGAGGATCAAGATCAAAAGCTTCATAAGTCTTTATGGGAAAGACTGGGTTGTTCGTTGATTCAAGGAAAGAGCCGACAGAAACTCCACCGCTATTGAAAATATTGTAGTCAGATGAACTCTCGACTATTTCTGCGTTATGAAAAACGGAGATTAACTGCTTATGAAACAACTCCTTGTGAGCGTTTGGTACAGCCACATAAAATAAAAATTGATCATTTCCATCTGCGTTGGCGATTTCTAAAACAATATAATTTTCTTTGTGAGTTTTACTATCGTCCTTTGAAATGACTGAGAGCATGCCTGCCAAAAATTGCTCCATAGATGAGACCGTCTCCTTCAAACTTTTTTTCTCTTCTTCCCTACTTTCCGGCAATATTACCTCGTACAGAGTCATATTTACTCCCCTAAACTCTCTCTTGCCACTATCCATGCCGCCGGCTGGATAACCCTGTTTTATGTACTGAACCAAAAATCTGTGAAAATCATCCTCGAGGTGTGGGTCTTTCATTTCCGAAAGAACTGTCATGGCATTCTTTATTCCCTTTTCCTGTAGTATGCCGACAATCTCTTCGATTTTCTTATCATGACTTTCTGGAGACAGATTCAAAACAATACCCTGAACTTTCTCACGAGGAAGTGCCATTTTTCCCGACAAGATTTCTTCTTTTGGTTTGTCCTTATACCTCGAGATTTGCTCTCTGACCACATCCTCTTTTTGAAAATTAAGCCTTTTTTCACCAAGCTCCGCCTCTTTTTTTGATACCTCTCCTCTTAAAAAAGACAGCTCCTCTTCTGGAGATTTGAACCGTGGCCAGTCTTGTTTTTCCATATCTTAATTATATATTACAGGCTTTTTTCTACCAAAATGGTTGTTGATTATTTTTGGCATTATCAGCTGACTGCCAAAGGTAGAGTGAGGCGATCGTGCGATAAGGTTTCCAATCCCTTGATAGCTTCTCCATTTTTCTTTGTCCGGGTAATCTTTTTAATTTGAACAAAATTTGAAATCCTTTTTGGATACCCAGGTCCCCCATAGGCAAAACATCGGGTCTGTTTAGCGTAAACATAAGAAACATGTCAGCTGTCCACCTACCAATACCTTTGACCGATATTAGATGTTCTCTTATCTCCTCGTCATTCATTTCCGGGAACAAAGTTGGATTAATCGTCCCATCCAGAAATTTTAAAGATAGATCTCTAATGTATTTTATTTTTTGAGGAGAAAGACCAGCGCTTTTCAGTTTTTGATCACTTAGCTTTTTGACAGATTTTGCATTAGGGTTTCCTCCCTTAAACAAGGCTTTGAAACGCGTTTCTATAGCTTTTGCCGCTTTACCCGATATTTGTTGATAGATGATTGATCGAGATAATGCGCCAAAATGATCAGTGGTGGTCCTCAAATCAGGTCGCTTAAAAACCTTTATAGCTTTTGCCAGTGTTTTATCTTTCTTTAAATGGAATAAAGCTTTTTTAATTTCAGCTGGTGTCATGGCTAGATTGTATACCAGAAAAAATAAAAGAAAAAAGCCCAAACCAAATAAATTCAATCTCTAGTCCATATACTGTAAAATATGGTATAGTTTTTTTGTTTAATTTTATTAATATGGCCCTATCGTCTAATGGTTAGGACGCGGCCTTCTCAAGGCTGCAATCGGGGTTCGACTCCCCGTAGGGTCACAACTACCAAATTCTGCGATTTTGACTGTGGAAAGATAATTAGACCATTGATGGATTAAAAGATATTCTGTAGGTTAATGAAGCGAAAATACATAGCTATCTTAGTTATTATATTGTGTGCTCTTGGCAGCTTACTGTTATACAAATCAAAACAAAACATTGAGGAGGCACCGCTCCACATCGATCCAGCTCTTGAGGCAAAATTACACTTGCCACCCGATCCAGTAGAAGCGGGAAAACAGACAGTTGCAGGGGTAGATTCAGATCGTGATGGAGTAAGAGATGATGTTCAGAGGTTTATAGTAGTTAAATATTCATCATCTCCACGCACTATTGCAGCTGGTCTTCAATTTGCAAAAGCGCTCCAATCAATACTTCTCTCTCCGACAGTCGAAAATGAGCAAGCTGAGACTGAGGCTATCAATTGCTTCTGGGGTCTTTACGGCAAAAACTCGCCGACAATAGAGAACGAGATTGAGTCACAACAACTTAATACTAAAGAGCGACGCGCAGCAATGGATAATGTAAACACCGCTCTCAGTGGAAACTTATTTAATATGGGCGACCTGAGTGATACCGGTAGGCTGAGCCAATGCAAATTTGCTGTGTTTCAGTTGTCAAATTAAAAATGCAAGCCATTTCTGACCAGCCCCTCCATCCACTCATCGGAATTTATTTTACCTGTCAGGCGAAACTTCGTAGTAATTTATTAAAAATTTTGTCAGATCAATGAAAGGTGAGCTCAAAGTAACCGAGCCGAATTCTGCTCCTTTTGGATTTACAGTATAAAGAAAGATTATGAATTGAGGATTGTAAGCTGGAAAGTAACCGATGAACGAATGGAGAAATTGATCTTCTGCATACCCCCCTCCCCCCTTCTTAGCGATTTGAGCTGTTCCAGTTTTTACAGCAATACTATAGTTTGGAATTTTCAAAGTTCCATCGGCTAAAACGTGATCCAAACTATAGACCATCATGCGGGTTATCTCATCTGAAGTTTCTTTTTTTATAATTGATCCACTTTTTGTAATTGGTGTGTCTTTGGATGTACCTATTTTGTAATTTATAGTTTTGACCACATGAGGATTGACCAGATAGCCACCGTTAGCTAAAACTGCTAAAGCTCTGATGGTAGAAATAGGAGTTAGTGCAATACCTTGGCCGAACGCGGCCGTAACGTGCTCAATGTCTCTAGGACTCTTTAAGTTATCTACTAGGTTTTTTGCTTCATTAGGAAGTTCAATTCCAGTTTTCTGTCCTACACCATAAGCATACATGTAATTGCTGAAAATTTTGTTACCCAAGAGAGATTCAACGTAGGCGGCACCGACGTTAAGAGACTGTGATAGAACATCCTGCATTGTCACAATACCACGAACTTTATTGTCGAAGTTTTTAATTTTTTGATTATTAACGATAACGAAACCTTTGTCGTAATAACTCGATTTGGCAGTTATAACTCCAGTGTCTAGTCCTGCGGCCAAAGTCAGCGGTTTTATGACAGAACCCATTTCGTAGACATTCTCAACGAGAGGATTACTAAAAATAGATACTTCTTTTTCATTTTCTGGATGGTTTGGATCAAAGGTTGGAGAAACATCCATGGCATATATTTCTCCCGTCGAAGGATTCAT
>CAYUID010000031.1:0-6446 GCA_964444765.1 uncultured Candidatus Saccharibacteria bacterium | reverse complement strand
CGTACTATCTGGCAGTGGTCACAAATTTTTTTTACAGACGACTTTACTTTCATTTTTTAAATGATTAAAAAACGCGAAAATAGGCCAATTTAACCTCTTTTAACAATTCGGCCCTTTCCGCCGTAAGGATCTACCTCAACCAAAACTTTGTCACCGATCAGAACTTTTATTCTATGCAATCTCATCTTGCCGGAAAGATATGTGAGCATCTCTTCCCCGTTATCATCTCTTCTTACCTTAAAAAAAGTATTCGGTAGGGCTTCGGTGACCTGGGCCCCAACTGAAACTACTCTTTTATTCTGATCTTGCATTAATTTTTCTTCAAATCGAAGGACGGGCTACATAGTAACAAAAATAGGGTTATTTCGTCAAGGTATTTATGATGGTGACCTTGTCAGGATTATTAGGTATGGTCTGGTTCCAAAATGGATGGGTCTCAACCCAAGCTTCTTGGATTGCCGGATAGTTGGCGATGACAGCTTGGGAATTGGCTTTTGACTGTCCTAGGAGATCATTTTTTAGCTTGGTTTCATCAAATACCCATATAAAATCACCCGAGCCCTTGAGGCTGAAAGTCAAAGAAGTGCTGTTTTGAGGGTCAAAATTGGTACTTGAGGCCATACCGAATTCCAGGCTATCCATATTATCTATCCTTATAGAGTTGTTTACATAGTCAGGCATAACTTTTCCAACAATAGCTTTGACCAGAGAAGCTCTATCGAAAATTATGCCTGTTGCTGTACCTTTTTTATTCAAAACTGCCGTGTCTGTTGCTACCCCAGATGAACCCTCAACTTGTTCTGATTTATTTAGAGAATAAGAGAGAGTTTTGCTATACAAAACAAAGTTGGCTGGAATTTGAGAGGCAATATCTTTGGACAGAGAATCTTTTAGTACTTTGTCCATTTCTATATCAGAAGCAGCTAAATCTTCTTTTGATACTACTTTTTGAACCCCGGAAAATCCTCCGGTCATTTCAGTCTTTGACCTGGCAAAAACGGAATTGTATTTTGGATCGCCTTTAAAACCAGGGATAGTAAAGTCCTTATACGAAATGTTGTAGCTTGTGCCTGTTTTATCAGCTAGAACATCTGCTTCAACACTCCCAGCAACTGGCTTACCATCTTTTACTGTTTTACCTGGAACAGTTACAGGGAAAACTAGGCGAAAGATAAGGTGTTCAGGAGTCTCAAATCTTGTTGTAGCAACTAGTTTTTGAGGCTCGCTGTTGTAATTATTGTATATAATTATTTTTCCAGAAGCTTTTTTTTCTACCTTGGCTTCACCAGTAGCCTTGACTGATTTTTGGGTTTCTTTTGTAAGCGTCACTGTCTGAAAAGTTAAGCCAGAAGATCCGGCGTCTTTTTTTGCTGTAAACACTTCAGCAAAAGATTTTTTCTCTTCTTTTGGTCTGACTCTAATACTTGCACTTTTGAAAAGAGTCGAGATAGCAAAACCGCCGATTAAAACTATGAGGGCTAGAGAAATATAAAAGATTTTTCTCGATGGCTTTTTTGGCTCATCGTACGCATATTTAAATGATGTCGATGCTATGGGTGGAGGTGGTGTATTTATGACAGGACGTGGTAGAGTTGGCCCAGGATTAGGATCCTTTATTACCATAGGTTCCTGCTTAATTATAACTGGGCGATTAAATGTCTCTTCTCTTAATTCAGGAGCTGGAGAAGGCTTTGGCCTTGAAGGCAGTTCAACATTTCTTATTGTTTTTTTTGGAGGGATAACATCCTCTACCACTTTCTTTTTCATGACGTTTATATATTCTAGCTTACGATTTTTCCTTTGTAAAACAATTTATCAATATCCTAACTTTTTATAAATTTATCATAAAAACAAGAGAGGATAATGCTAAATTCATCCAATCTAAATGGTGAGTCATCTCTAAAATTTTTTGAAAGGGCTTCTTTATTTAAGTGAACCAAGGAGAGATTCTTTCTGAAGCCTGCAGTAGCATCGGTTTTCGACATAGATAAAAAGTTGAAGTATAGATTGGCCACGTCACTATCAGCCAGAAGATAAAGTTTTGAAGGGAGGAGAAGTTGTGAGGATAATTCGGTCAAAGCATTTTCTAGGTAGATGGCCCATTCTTTTTCAGTATTAACAATTATTTCCTTCATTTTTTGATCAAAGGATGCATCGAGTCTGTCCTCTGAATATAGATGTAGCGTAGACTCTGCGATCTCCAGACTTGAATCAAAGGTTTTGGCAATTTGCCTTAGGATAAAATTTCGACCAGATGGAAAAGAAGTGGTTTGTGCCAATATACCATCGCTGACAAGAGTTAGATCGGTTACGTCTCCTGTTACATCCATGACCATAAAATTACTGTCGGCTGGAAAAATGTCTCTTATTACAGAAAAAGATATCAAAGGAAAAGTATGAGTAAAAATCTCGTCACTGTTTATGCTAGTATTTTTTATTAAGATTTCATCAATTTTGTCTGAAATATTCTTCGGAATAGCTGACATGGATAAATAAGCTTCGAGCTGCTTTGTTCTTTTACCCAATATATCGTCCTGGGCGTAACCATTTATTTTTGTATGAATTATGCTTTTATCTATGATTTCAAACGAAACACCAGTAGAGTTATTTTTTGCCAAATCTTTTTTAAACAATTCTTCTTCGTTATTGGAAACAGCCGCAAGAAAATTTGGAGTAATAACAAAAGGTTTGTCTTCTGAAATATTGACATTTTTACTCTTTGATAAAAACCAAGGAGAGGAAAAAGAAACCAAAGATTTTGAAACAGATTTACTCCTGCCTCTCAAATTTCTATTTTTTAAGCCGATGTTTATGGCTCCAGGTATGACTTTTTCCAACACACTAGATAGTTCAGCAAAAAGTTTCTCGCCAGATGTTTTTTCATCCAAAACAAAAGCCTCCTTTGACAGGCTCAGGAAGATTGGTTTGTCTCTCTTCAAAAAAAGAGCAAGTGAAGATGTCACTGAGCTGTTACCAATGTCTACGAGAATAGCTAGCTCACCCCTATCTCCACCAAACATAGATAAAAACGACATAAGATTATTTTAGCACAGCTTTTATTCTCCTGACCCCAGACGAGACAGCCTCCTCTTTTTGGATGATAAATTTTCCTAAAGTCCCTGTGTTTTCCACATGCGGCCCGCCGCAAAATTCTTTTGAATAAGCACTCTCTAGCGTATCTCCAATGTAGTAAATACTAACTTCGTCTCCATATTTGTCCTGGAAAAAATGTGAGGCTCCGGTTTTCTCAGCTTCTTCTTTTTTCATAACTACCTTTTTAACAGGCAAATTTTCCCTAATTTTCTCATTGACCAAATCCTCTACTTTTTTCTTCTCCTCATCCGTCATTTTTCTATCAAATGCAAAATCGAATCGCAGTCTTTCGGGAGTAATGTTACTTCCTTTCTGGGATACGGAATTACCCAAAACATCCTTCAGAGCCTGATGCAGGAGGTGTGTGGCTGTGTGGTATTTTGTCTCCATTTCCCCACTGCCAGATAATCCTCCTTTAAACTTCTGCTCTGAACCCGACCTTGATATCTCCTGATGTTTCTTTAGCCTGTCTTCAAAATCTTTTTTGTTAATTTGGATATTATTTTCTTTGGCAAGCTCCTTTGTAAGCTCAAACGGATAACCATAGGTTGAGTAAAGCATGAAAACATCTTCCCCAGACAGAGACTCTTTCTCTTTAACAAGCCTCTCAAAATGTTTTTTGCCAAATGACAGAGTCGAAACAAACTTAGTTTCTTCATCTGTGATTATATTATCTATCATGGAGACTTTTTCTGCTAGTTTGTAATCAGTCTTGTCATACTGCGGAATAATAAAGTAAACAAGATGAGCCAAGTTTTTATCTTTCCAACCAATTAAGTCAAGGTAATATCGAGCTCGTCTTATTAGTCTTCTTAGAATATAGCCTCTATCAGTATTAGACGGAGTGACACCATCAGAAATCATGAAGGCAATAGCTCTAACATGATCAGAAATTATTCTGATGGCTTTTTTGTCATCCGATCGGGAAATAGATCTGATGTGGTTTATCAAATCAGCAAAAAGATCTGTGTTAAATAGTGAGTGGCCACCTTGGAGCACAGCAGCGATTCTCTCGAAACCTGCGCCAGTGTCCACATTTTTGTTTCCAAGCTTACCTATTACCTTCCCATCTGCAGAAAGGTATTCCATAAAAACATTATTCCAAATTTCGACTACTTTTTGTCCCTCGTCTGCCAAAAGATACTCGCCAAGAGTCAATCCACTGGTTAACTCTCCTGTTAAATCATAAAACATTTCAGTGTCTGGTCCGCATGGGCCATCTTTTCCAGCACTCCACCAATTTTTTTCTTTTGGTCTAAAATAAATTCTCTCGCCACTTACGCCATTTTTCTCAAAAATTTCTTTCCATATAGCAGCTGACTCCTCGTCCCTTGGCGCATTTTCGTCTCCTTCAAAACAAGTGACGTAAAGTCTTTGTGGATCTAACCCAAACCCTTCATCTTTTGATGTCAGAAGCTCGTAGCTCCAGTTTATTGCTTCTTTTTTCCAATAATCCCCAAGAGACCAATTCCCCATCATTTCAAAAAATGTCAGGTGTGTGTTGTCCCCAACTTCTTCTATGTCGGTTGTCCTCAAACACTTTTGAATATTGACTAGTCGTTTGCCTTGAGGATGAGTCTCTCCCAATAAGTAAGGCACAAGCGGCTGCATGCCAGCAGTATTAAAAAGTGAGGAGGGATCATTTTCTGGTACAAGAGAAGCTGATGGAATGATCGCGTGTCCTCTTTTTTGAAAAAATCGTAAAAACTTTTCGCGGATTTCCGTCGAAGTCATGAATTTATATGTATTTTTTTAGAACTTGAAAATCACTCAAAAGTGTTTGTTTGTTGGATCCGTCATATAGAGCAACAGCAGGGTGGTAAAGAGGAATAATGTTAACGGAACCATAATCTGTCTTAGCCACAAATTCCTTGCCATGTAATTCACTTATTGGACCAGTCTCGTTAGAAAGTCCGAAGTGACCAAGAACATATGACATTGAAAATCTACCTAAAGTGGCTATAACCCTGGGTTGAATAATCTCAATTTGCTCGTTCAAAAATGGAGCATAAAGTTTTATCTCTTCGGGTGTCGGGTCTCTATTCTCTGGTGGTCTGTCTTTGACGATATTTGTAATATAAACATCGCTTCTATTTAAACTGACGGACTCAAGCATCTCGTCAAGAACCTTGCCTGATCTACCACAAAACGGTCTGGCTGTTTTTGCTTCATTTTCACCTGGCGCTTCGCCGACAAACATGATGTGGGCCGAGTGAGACCCTTCTCCAACCGCAGGAAAATATTTTTTCTTCACTCTATATTCATACAAAGGCGACTCCTTCAGGTGAAGAATCTTGTCTCTTATTTGTTTCATTTTGTCGAACCTTTCCTCGAGAGATAATGACATGTTTTGTTACGCTTTTTTGCCTCTGTTCACCCACCAGCTATCATTCTTATCGGAAAACCACCATTCTGTTGAGTCAGTATTTAGTATAGCATCAGCTATTTTTATTGCATTTTCTGTTTTTAACCTTTTCGAAGCCGATTTTATCCATTCCAAAGCTCTTGTGTTTCCCGTATCCACTTCCTCCTTGAGAGAAATAATCCACTCCAGATTATCGGCATCCTTTGCAAGAATAGCCTCTCTCGACTTCCTATATTCATACTCACTAATAGTTTCAAAAATATCTTTACCAAATGGCACAGAGTCAGAAATATCTTTGACCGCATTAAATTCTTTTCTCTCTACATATTTTTGATGAACATAGTTCAAATCAGAAATTCTACTCTCGGAAATATCATGAAGAAGACACATTTTCAAAACTTTCAGAACATCGACATCCTTTTCCATCATTGCCAAACTATATCCAGTAAACATTACCCTACTTATATGTTCAGCCACGGATTGATCCCCAGTACCGAGAAAATTAAAACCACTTCTCGGAGTTTTAGCCAAAATCCCCACTTCAAAGAGAAAGTTCGTGACATCTTTTACTCTATCGGTTTTTTTCTTTTTTGAAGGCTCCTTTTTCATCTTCCGTTTATACTATAAGGAATCAACCTCTTCTATAACCTTCTTTTTCTCCTCGTGATTTAAGCCAAGAGATGAAAGGAGATCAGGATCTTCGACTAAGCTCTTGCACAAAACAACACCTTTGTCCAAAAGTAATTTTTTTTCGCGACCATGGAGAGTTGTGAGACATGTCAGAGGATGAAGTTTTGATTCCAAGATAAGGTCGTTTAGATTGCCCACCTCCGGGAAATTCCAACCAATCATTTTTATTCCCCCCTGACACATACCATACTCTAGAGCTTTTGATGTAAATTTTGTATTTGTCACCAGCCAGCCTTCGTTCAAGTCCCTCTCTTTCCCTCCGTAGTTAAATTTCATTTTCATCAGATCGTCGAATCTT
>CAYUID010000030.1:0-6680 GCA_964444765.1 uncultured Candidatus Saccharibacteria bacterium | reverse complement strand
ATGTCGTCAATAAGAAGCCAGAATCCATCGGCAAATCGGATTTCTTTGGTGTTGGGCCGTACCTCGTGAGGTGACATCTTCTTGGTTGCACCTTCACTCGCGTAGCCGAACTGCATAGCCTTCAGAAAGAAGGCTTCGGTCTCTTTGTTTGTCATTTCTGCACCCCTTTCAGAAGGTTAAAGTCCGAGATAAGAATACAATCTTTTTAAGAACTTGCAAGTATAAGTGATAATGTGTAGACTCATTTCAGAAAAAGTTAACAGAAAGGACATCCCAATGACCGGTGATGATTACGATCCGATTCGTAGGCCGTTCGAAAGCCCATCTACTCGTAAGAACATTCTTTTGCCCGGAGGAGGCATTGCCTTCCAGGTGACAAAAGACCAGGCGAAGCTCCTCCAAGCTCGGCAGAAGTTCGTCGAGAATTACTGTCGTGAGAAGGATTGGGACATGCTCAACCTCTCGATCGACCAGCTCATGGAAGTTCGCAATCAGCCAGGTTGGCAAAACCCGAGCGAAGAGTAGGAGAATTGGTATGAAGCTTTTAGACGAAGCAACCTTCACACTGATCTCCGAAGAAGTTGTGAAGGAGTGTCGTGAGACGTGGACGGAGTATTCGCGATGATGTCGGCAAATACCGCTGATTGGGTTCTCTACTGGAGGCTCGTTCGACGGGTTGGTCCGATTGATCAAGCGTCAGATGGCAACCGATACAATCTGATGGCTATCGCATTCTCCAAATTGAGTTTTGTGATGGCACATCATCGTAACTCAGGCGGCGAGACCGGCGTCATCGGCGAATTTCCATATGCAGGCGGTTTACTCTCGGAGGATAGAGAAGTCATATATGCGTTCTCCGGAGCCGCCGAAGCGGTCGACCTCGAGATCTGCATGGCTGCTGAAGAATTCCACAAGACACTCCCGTACGAATTGAGGCGTTAAGCCCGTGAAAGACCCGCGATAAACTCGCTTGTCTCTCACGGGCTCTTTCATTTTTCCTTATTTTTGATTCTTGATTTTTTCATTTTTAAAAGGTAATATTGATACATGAATACTCCACAGAAGGGCAAATTTAGACATATAGTTTTTCGTGATGGCGACACTTGGTATGCCGTTGCTTTGGAGTTCAATATTGTTGAATCTAGCAATGATCCGCAACTTGCATATTTTAATCTCCTTCAGGCCGTTGGGGGTTATGTAATTTCTCTAAAAAAAATGAAGGGTGCTAGATTTAATCCATTAAATCAAAAAGCAGATCCAGAATATGAAAAATTATGGTCAATCCTTAATTCACCGAAACCAGTCAAATCTCCCTACGAGATAAATGCCTTTGGTTTTGCTCAAGTGTAATGCCTCGTGGAATTTTTAATTGGACTTTCAGTGATGTTGAAAATTTCCTTAAAGAGAAAAATTTTAGATTAAATCACACAAGTGGAAGTCATTATTATTTTGTTGGACATGTAAACGGTGGATTAAAACAAGTTTGTGTGCCTTTTCATGGTAATGCTTCAATTAAACCTCGAACTATGTCTGGTATCATACGACAGTCAGGGATAGAGAAAAAAGAGTGGTTAAATAAATAATTTTACATGTCTTCTTCTCTGAGTATAGGAATTGTTGGGTTGCCGAACGTGGGGAAATCCACGCTTTTTAACGCTCTGACTAAAAAATCAGTGCCGGCAGAAAATTATCCTTTTTGTACTATTGATCCATCTGTAGGAATCGTCCCTGTGCCAGATGAAAGGCTTCAGAAACTTACTGAATTAAGTAAATCGAAAAAAACTATTACTGCAGTTGTAGAGTTTGTTGATATTGCAGGACTAGTCAAAGGAGCTTCACTTGGTGAGGGATTAGGAAATAAATTTTTGAGTAATATCAGAGAAGTAGATGCGATTTTAGAAGTCGTTAGAGTATTTCATGACGATAAAGTTTTGCATGTTCATAATAAAGTTGATCCACTTTCGGATATTGAAGTTATAAATTTGGAACTTGTTTTGGCAGATGAAGAAACTGTCAGTAAAAGAATCTCAGGATTACAAAAGGATATAAAAGCTTTAAAGAAAGAGGTTATCTTTGAGAATGATGTGCTGAAAAAAGTTTCTGAAACTTTGAAAAATGGAAGGTTAGTCAATACATTGAATCTGGATGAAAAAGAAAAAGCTGTGATTAAACAGTTAAACCTTCTGACAGCTAAACCAATAATGTATGCCCTCAATACTTCTGAAGCAGTAGAGAACGAATTGAATATAAAAGAAAAAGTGCCAGGTCCATACGTAATCATCGATCCTATCTTCGAAGTTGGGTTTGATGAACTAATTAAAAAAAGTTACGAAACTTTGAACCTGATGACTTATTTTACAACCGGAGAGGATGAAACTCGGGCCTGGACAGTAAAAAAGAATTCAACCGCGCCAGTTGCAGGGCAAGCCATCCATACTGACTTTAAAGATAAATTTATTCGGGCGGAGGTGGTCAGCTATGATGACCTAATGAAGTCCGGCTCTTATTCATCTGCGAAAGAAAAGGGTCTAGTTAGAACAGAAGGCAAGGAATACGTCGTTACGGACGGGGATGTTATTGAGTTCAAAATCTAAGAAACCTGGTAGGCCAATCGTCTGCTATAATGTTATTGTCTTAGAAATAACCAAAACAAAATGAACCCAAAATCAAACGCAAAGGATGTATTTTTAAACCTTGGTGCGATCGTGGCTCTTTATACCATGGTCTTTACCTTGATAAACCTGCTTTTTACCGTAATAAACAGAGCTTTTCCCCAAACTACAGACTATTACTATAACTATGGAAGCCAGTCCATCTCATTTCCAGTAGCAACACTCATTATTGCTTTCCCAGTTTTGGTTTTGCTTATGTGGCTCTTGGAAAAAGAGTATATGACGGAGCCGGAGAGACAATCAGGAGGAATTCATAAGTGGCTGACATACCTTACTCTATTTTTTGCTGGGATAACTTTGGCGGGGGATTTGATCACTATCATCTACTACTTTATCGATGGGAGAGAACTGACGGCAGCTTTCCTTCTAAAGGTTTTGGTTCTATTTGTTGTCTCTGGTGGAGTTTTTATGTATTACATCTCTGATATAAAGGGCACGCTGACCGGAAGCAAAAGAAAAATGTGGAGAGTGGCCACAGCTTTAGTTATCTTAGCATCGATACTGTGGGGATTCTATGTTTTGGGTTCACCTCGCACACAAAGACTATATAAGTATGATGAGCAAAAAGTTAATGATCTAATGAATATAAGTAATCAAGTGCAGAGCTATTATTCTACAAAAGGTTTCATTCCTGAAAAATTAGACGCGCTGAATGCTTTATATGGATATCCTGGAGTAATTCCAAATGACCCACAAAGCGGTCAGTCTTATGAGTATGTAAAATCGAGCAATACCTCATATAATGTTTGCGCTATTTTCAATATGCAGTCAAATGACAACAATCAAATAAATAGACCTGCTGCTTATCCTTATGGTGGAGTGTCTTGGGCTCATCCTGCAGGACATAAATGTTTTTCAGAGACTATTAACCCACAAGTTTACCCAGCAAAACCACTTCCTCTATAATTTTGCCATTACAGGTTTTTTTCGATAGGATTGTTGTATGAAAGAATACAACCACGGAGCTATTGAAAAGAAATGGCAGCAGATGTGGAAGAAGAAAAAAGCCTTTAAAACCAAGGATCCAGGGGAAAAATCGGCGAAACTCAAGAAAAAATTCTATGTGCTAGACATGTTTCCTTACCCGTCCGGTGAAGGGCTCCATGTCGGCCATCCAAAGGGTTACATCGCTACTGACATAATTTCCCGCATGAAGAGGATGCAAGGCTTCAATGTCCTCCACCCTATGGGCTTTGACGCTTTTGGTTTGCCAGCTGAAAACTACGCGATCAAAACCAAGACTCATCCAGCCATTGCTGTTGCCAAAAATATTTCTCGATACAAAAAACAGCTCGAGATAATTGGTCTTGACTATGATTGGTCGAGAGAGGTTATCACTACTGATCCAAAATTTTATAAATGGACGCAATGGATTTTCCTTAAACTTTTGGAAAACGGGTTGGCTTATGAATCTAATGAGCCGGTTAACTGGTGTCCGGTTGATAAAACAATTTTGGCCAATGAGGACGTTGAAGATGGCAGATGCGAGAGATGTGGTTCTTTGGTCGAAAAAAGGCCAATAAGGCAATGGGTTTTAGCTATTACAAAATATGCTGACAGGCTGTTGGAGGACTTGAATGGGCTTGACTGGCCGGAGTACATAAAAGAGAGCCAGAGGAATTGGATAGGAAAAAGCGAGGGGGCGGAGATTGATTTTGAGGTTTCCAAAAATCCTCAAAAAATAAAAGTTTTCACAACGAGGCCAGACACAATTTTTGGTGCCACCTACGTTGTGCTTTCTCCAGAGCACAAACTTATTAAAGAACTTTGGAGCCAAATTGAAAATAAAACAGAAATTGAAAGTTATCTGGAATCAGTAAAAAATAAGAGCGAAATAGACAGGACAGCGGAAGGAAAAGAAAAAACTGGGATCGAAATCCGAGGGATTTTTGCTTTTAACCCAGAAACGCAGGAAAAAATTCAAGTTTGGATTGCCGATTATGTTTTAGGCAATTATGGAACGGGAGCAATCATGGCTGTACCGGCTCATGATGTTAGAGATGGAGAATTTGCTAGAAAATATAATATTCCTACCAAGATGGTTGTGGTGCCATATTTGATTGATGAGCATGATCCACCAATTGAAAACAAGAAAACCGTCGAGAAAAAAATGGTCCAGTGTGTAATTGAGAACCCAAAAAGAGATAAAATCCTGGTATTAAAATGGGAGAAGTTTAATTGGTTTTCTTTTGTTAGTGGAGGAATTGATAGTAGGGAGGATGCAAAAGACGCCGCCTTAAGGGAGATTCGCGAGGAGACTGGTTGTATGGACATAAAGGAAATTAAACCAATCGGTTATCCTTTTTTCACGACATATCACGCAACACATAAAGATGAAAATAGAGTAGCTGAGGTTTTTGTCTATCATGTAATTCTCCAAACCGAACAGAGAGCAGAAACAAGTAAATTTGAGAACGAAAAATTTCACGATCTTTGGGTTTCAAAAGAAGAAGCAAGGAAAATGGTAAACCAAGTGGAGGCTCCTATTATTTGGCAGTTTATAGATGGAAATTTCAATTATACTGGCGAAGGAAAACTTATAAACTCAGGGAAATTTTCTGGAATGGATTCAGAAAAAGCCAAGAAAGAGATTACAAAATTTCTCAAAGGCAAATGGGTGACAAAATATAAGCTTCGGGATTGGGTTTTCTCCCGCCAGAGATACTGGGGCGAGCCGATACCAGTTTTTCATGATGGAAATATGGTTGTTGCGGTCAAAGAAGGTGATCTTCCGGTTAAATTACCGAATGTGAAGTCTTATGAGCCGACTGGTACAGCCGAATCTCCCCTTGCCGACATTCCAAACTGGATAAACGCCAAAGTTGGTGGAAAAATTTTGAGGAGGGAAAGTAACACCATGCCCCAATGGGCGGGCTCATCTTGGTACTACCTTCGTTATATGGATCCAAACAATAGCAAAGTTCTTGTCGACAAGAAAAAAGAAAAATATTGGAGCATGGTGGATCTTTATGTCGGGGGTGCAGAGCATGCCACTAGGCACCTTATATATGCGCGTTTTTGGCATAAATTTCTTTATGATATCGGTGCTGTCTCGACCAAGGAGCCGTTTCAGAAACTTCAAAACGTTGGGCTAATTGCTGGAGTGGATGGTAGAAAAATGAGCAAAAGATTTGGCAATGTTATAAATCCTGACTCAATTGTAAAGACTTACGGGGCTGACACACTCCGAATGTACGAGATGTTTATGGGGCCATTTGATCAGGGCATACCTTGGAGCGAGGAAAACATTCTAGGAGTCAGAAGATTTCTCGAGAGATTTTGGAGGTACTCTGGAAAAATAAGTAAAAAAGATAAAACCTCAAAGAAAACTGAGGCATTGCTTCACCAAACCATAGCCAAAGTTAGCTCTGACATAGCTAATATGGCTTTTAATACGGCCGTTTCTTCCATGATGATACTTCTCAATGAGATAGAGAGAGCTGGGATTTCAAAGAAAGACTTTGAACAGTTTGTAAAAATTCTCTCTCCATTTGCTCCACACATTACATCAGAAATTTGGAGAAATCTAGGCAACAAAAGCATGCTTGTGATAGAAAGCTGGCCAAAGGCTGATCCAAAGAAAATGCAGGAAGATGAAATGAAAATTGTTGTTCAGATAAATGGTAAAACCCGTGGAGAAATAATGGTTGGGGTGGACATAGAAGAAAATGAAATTATTTCAATAGCCAAAGACTCGCAAGAGGTTGGCAAATGGCTTCTCGGCAAACAAATCCAAAAAACTATCTACGTACCGAAAAAACTTTTGAATTTTGTCATATAGTCAAACAGCAAATATCACAGATTTTGCTAAAGTCGAGACCAGGGCTTGACTTAAATTGACAGCAGTGATAGAAATACCTGCATAATGAGTGATAAAACGCCGGTAACATTTAAACCAAAGCAGGTTGTAAAGAGATTGCTTTCGGTCCTAGGAGAGAGGTCTAGGGATGTTATCGTCAGTCGTTTCGGTCTCGGGATGGATGAAAAGAGGATGACTCTCGAGGCGAA
>CAYUID010000029.1:0-6805 GCA_964444765.1 uncultured Candidatus Saccharibacteria bacterium | reverse complement strand
TTTTTTCCAAACATTCAAATGGAAAACAAAGGGAAAGTTGTCGAGCCCTGGAGTAACCACAACTTTTTTGCCCATCTGGGATCGAAATTTCGCAGGAAGCGAAAGACGATTTTTTTCATCGATGGTGTGTGTATACTCGCCTATGAACATTTGTTGTACTAAAAAATATTTTTTCTCGTATGAATTCCCCAATTCAACGAGTGATTAGAGTTCCCCACTTCTTCCCACTTATTTTGAATGCTATCCCACAGTTTCCCACATGTAAACAGAGTTATCCACTTTTGTCTTTTGGGCAAGAAAAAACCGGCACGAAGACCGGCTGGGCGAAGCGATATGTCCCTGGCTGCAGAGCAATCCCCGGGAGGGACCAGCTGGTTGCAGCTTTTCATACCGCTCCACCCGGAGAGATTGTAAGCTAAAAGTCTTTATTTATCAACCTTTTTTAAAACAAACAGAGACAGAGCTAAGTAACTGCTTCTTTAAATCGTCTGACTAAAAAATCATGTGGTAGGACACTCAAAAACCAGCCTGCCTTTGGTCCACTAGTCTTGCCAAGAATACACAAATATATCGCAGCGAAAAACTCTTTTGGTTCAATGTTTTGGGAAGTTTTTATTTCATGTAGTTTTGTATGGAGTGTCTGCCCATCCAAATCCTTTTCATTTTCGAGTATTGAGAGTAATTCCTTCAGAGCTCTCTTTTGAATATCCGACAAATTCTTGGCCTCCTCTGGAAAATTTTGTTTTACATCAAATTTATAATCTTCTGGAGCGTATGTGCTGATCCATATCTTGGCGTACTTTTCTCTCTCCTCTAATTCCTTCAAATCATTTTCGTTTAAAGTTCTGCCCTCTTCTTTTTCTATGTGCTCTTTGACATTTATATGTGGCATCTGAACAAGATAAGCCACTTCAGAGAATCTTGGTAGAATTCTTTCTTTAATATTTCCCCTCTCCTCTGGAATATAAATGAAAGGAAAAAATCTTGTGAAGTCATCTTTCACTCTGGCAAAATAATCCTTTGCCAATTTGTCGTGCGTATCAAAGAGAATTGGAATTGTGTCTCCATCAGGAATAAAATCAATTGTTCTTTTTGGATCTTTGCCAATAAGGAGCAACCTCAAAATATTTGGAGGCAAAATATCTGAGACTTCTTTTGATGATGATCCAGCTCCTTTTGATGAAGACATCTTTTTCCCACCAACATTAAAAAATTCATAAGGAATATTTAAAGGTGGTTCACGATGAAAAACTTCTCGAGAGATTGTGTCAGCAATATCCCTTGACCCTCCCCTAGTTGAATGATCTTTGCCACCACCCTCTATATCAACATCCAAAACAGAAAATTTTGCTGCCCATTCAACTTTCCACGGAAGCTTTGCATTGCCATCGAATGGAGAAATTTTTCCTTTGTGACCACAACCTTTGGCCCAATCAACGAAATCCCCGCATTCATACTCAACACTCTCACCATCAAATGAATATGCTCTAGTTGTTCCTATCTTGCCACAATTCTGACAGATGACAGAGATCGGTAGCCAAGACTCCTCTTTTTTTGAGTTTGATATTCTTTTTTAAATTTTTTTGATTTTGTCAGCGTTTAAAAGAGCGGTTTTAATAATTGAATTATATTTTCCACTTTTATAAAGATCACTTGAACGATAATATTCTGGATAAAATCCAGCTCTTTTTATAACCCCAGCAAATTCTTCTCCAAAATATTCTGCATAATTTTTTGCTTTTCCATCCGGAGACGGAACATCACAAAGAGGTTTGCCCATGAAAGGCAGATATTTTTCTTTATCCAAATAAACTGGGAGGCCGTCCATTGGATCAAAGTCATTGAATTCAAAGAGATATTTGCAAGCAACGTTTCCCTCTTTCAAAAACTCCTCGACAATGCCATGAATAGCTACACCACGCAGAGAACCAACGTGGACCCTACCAGAAAGAGTCTTTTCATCCCTAATAATGAGGGTCTTTCCAGCCTTTATTTTGTCTTTATATAAAGTCTCTGCCTCATCTCTGACTTTATCTGCCCAATACATATACTAACAATATCACAAAGGTGTAATATTCTTATAATTTAGGCTCTATTTTACGTCCACAATAGCGTAGGCGAGGTCTCCTGATGGAGCATGGAAAGAAAATGTCTCCCCTTTCTTTTTACCCAGAATAGCTTGGCCAAAAGGCGACTTCATTGAGATTTTGTTTGAAATAACATCTGCCTCCTCTGATCCAACTATGGTATAAATGAATTTTTTACTGTCTTTTTCCACTGTCACTACAGAACCGACAGAAACAACCCCTGCGTGACCGCCGGATACGATAGTAGCTGTCTTTAAAAGCTCTTCTAACCTTGAAATTCTGTCCTCAACAGAAGCTTGGGCGTCTCTTGCCTCGTGATACTCGGCATTTTCAGCCAAATCCCCCAGCTGCTTTGCGTATTCTAGATTTTCCGCCACCTCTCTCCTTCTCGTACCCTTTAACTCTGCTAATTCTTTTTTGAATTGATCGTACTTCTCCTGCGTAAGATATTCTCTATCTGCCATGTATTTTCTTAAAAATTAATTGCCGGTAGTATACAGCAGAATCTCCCTTTGGTCAAAATCAAACTATTCAAGTCACAACGCTCTGAGGATTTTTGTTCGAGTTCAAGGCGGAATGAGAAAATGCGAGGAGCCTTACTTTGATGTAAGGTGACGAACATTTTTGAAATTCCAACGCAGAAATCGGACAAAAAGACCAGAGCTAATCAAGATATTCAGGGTGGTAGATATGGAGCCAATCGAGAAATTCCTGCATAACCAATACTGCACCAAATTGATTATTTTTAGATCCCCTCTCCATAACCACCGTGTAAGCATATTTAGGATTATCAAGCGGCCAAAAACCAATAACCCAAGAGTTTACTTCATCCTTTGAGACTCCAAGTTGGGCAGTTCCGGTTTTGGAAGCGACTTTTACAAAAGGAAAATCAATAGCCTTTGATGTGCCGTCTGTCACGCCGAGTCTTATACCCTCTTTAACAATTTGAGAAACATTTTGATCGGAAATTATATTGGTATAAACAGGGATGGACTTTCATCCTTATTGCGTAATAAAAGTTTGGGTTTAAAGAATTTCGCCATTTGCCATTGGAGAAACTTCCCTTAAAACCTGGATTGGTTAAACTTGAAAACCCTTATGACCAATAGCCGGATTATATTTATCTCCAACTCTCCACGGTTCACCGTTAAATGTCGCTGCCTTCCATGTAGGGTCAGGAATAGTGCCAGAGAGTTCCCCTGGAAAATCTATGCCAGTGGAAGTGCCGAAACCAAAAAGTCTGGAATATTTTTCTATGTTCAAAATACCTATACCTTTTTGATCTCTGTAACCACCTCCGACTTCGTAGAAATAAACGTTTGAAGATACGGCGATTGCTCTACGCAAATCAACAGCACCATGAGCTTTCCAATCGAGAAAAGTGGAAGATTTGTCAGGGTAGAAAGGGTTAGGAATGGTTATAGAGCCAGTGCTTATTATCTGCTTTGTCGGAGAAATTACACCTTGATCGAGAACTCCCATGGCTATGAAAATTTTCATTATCGATCCTGGGGTGTAGAGACCTTGGACAGTCCTGTTTAAGAATGGATGGTTTTTTGAATTTATCCAGGAATTAATAAGGCTTGAGTCCGAACCATCTGTCATCGTCTGGGAGTTGTACTCTGGAAAATTACTCAAAGCCAGAATCTCGCCTGTGTGAACATCCATTATTACTCCAGCACCCCCTTTGTATCCCGCTCTGTCAGCTACGTCCAAAAGCGATGTGTTCAATTTTCTTTGGAGATTGAGGTCAATAGATAAGTTAAGGTTCAGGCCATCTTTTGGTGGTTGAACAACACTTTCTGAAACAACATTACCTTTAACATCTGTTTCAATTATTTTTGTCCCGTTTGTGCCCGAAATAACATCGTCATAAATTTTCTCCAAACCATCTTTTGGATCAAATTTTTCTTGGTAATAAATTCCTTTTGAATCTTTTGTTGGATATTTCAGATAACCCATGACTGTCGAGAGGCCGGTTGAAGTAGCATAAACACGGAGAGAATAATCAGTCGAAGCTGGATTAGTTGTATTCCAAACCAGAGGCACACCAAACCTGTCGTATATAACTCCCCTGTCCGCATATATAACGCTTTTTTCAAGACTGTTGTTTTGGCTACGATAATTAAATTTCTCTCCTTCGGTGATTTGAAGATTCCAAAGCCTATAAATAAAAATAGATAGAACTAAAAACAAAAATGCTCCGACAATACCTGAAATGCCTCGCGATATTGGTTTCTCTAATCGTCCCTCAAATTGATGAGTATCAAAGTCTGGCAAATTTTTTGAGTCCAAAAAAATCTCATCTGGATCAATATCCTTTCCATTTCCATTTTTTCTTCTTTTGAAAAGATTTTTTATTTTATGAAGCATAACCTCTGATTTGAGTTCTTGTTAAGTGAAAGATGAGTAAAAAACCAAAAGCTAAGGAAAGACCGATGTGGGGAAAAGAAAAGTCTTTGGAATAAAGCAGATCAAAAAGAAGACCGAAAAATAAGACTTCGATATATAAATCAAAATATATTGTTTCGGCAATCAGGAGGACGAGAGAAAGATACCACGGCAAAAGTAGGACCACGGCAAATGTCAGGACAAAAAATATGACTCTTCTTGTATTCATCTGAGACAGTTTAGCACGAAAGGTCTAGGCTTTTTCAACGAAGACGGAATCAACGTTAAATATATTTGTAAAACTACGAATGTAAATGGTTTTAAATGAGTTTTGAGAGCTGGAATCAATATAATAGACACTGCCGAGAATGGACTGATTAAGCCCTGGGTAAATGAATTCGTCACCCCAAACTATATCAGTATCCTTTGGTACTTCCAAAATAAAGTTCCCACCACCTCTTCCCGTCAGAGTAAAGCTTGCGTGAGTTCTCGATAGCGTTGCTTCTTGTTTCCTGTTTCCAGTTGAAAACAGTTCAACTAAAGATGTGTTTGGTGTAACATCTGTCACCACACCAACAATAATACTTTGAGATAGATAAACCTTTTGGCCAAGTGCCACGCCTTGCTTTGATCCGACATCAATGACCAGAGTGTCGTAGGGTGATTCTGGCGGCTTAGAGAGAACTGCCGCCAAAATTTTGGTTGAAGAGTTGTAACGACCCAGTTCTTCTTTTAAATTCTTATTCTCTTCTTGCAAAGCATCATAATCAACTTGTTTTAATTTCAAACTGTCTAATTCATCCTCTAGAGCCAAATTTTTGTTTGTTAGAGTCGACCGGAAGGAGAAAAATTGATAAAACCAGCTTACCGATAATTTAGATACTGATCCGATTTTCCATACTGGTTTTGAAATCTGGTAGGAAAATGTTTTGAGAAAATTTGGGAAGAGAAAAGCAAAAAGTGATAAAAGCAAAAAAACAACAATAATAACCAAAATTTTTGCGTTGATTTTTTGTTTTGGTTTACTTCTTTGGATGTAATTCATCATGGTTTTATATTAGTACATCTTTTTAAGTTTCCAAATTCTCCAAAATAATTCCCGCACCTCTACAGACTGCAGTCAGAGGGTCCGGAGCGATGTGAACAGGGATTTTTGTAAACTCATTTACAAGCTCTGCCAATCCTTGAATTAAAGCCCCACCACCAGCGAGGTAAATTCCTCTTTGCATAACATCAGAGAGAACTTCTGGCGGGGTGGTTTCGATAACTTCTTTTACTGCGTCTATAAGTGTATCGATGGATTGAGATATGGCCTCCCTTATATCGGAGTCTGTCACCGTTACTTCCCTCGGCAAACCAGAAATAAGATCGCGACCCTTTATAGAAGCCTCGAGAGGCGCATCCCCTGGCAGAATGGCACCGATGGAGATCTTTATGTTTTCAGCTGTTTTTTCTCCTATCAAAATCTTAAACTCACTCCTAACATAGGAGATGATATCGTTATTTAACTTATCGCCTGCGATACGTAAATTTTTTGACCTGACTACTCCACCCAAAGATATGACTGCAATGTCAGTTGTCCCACCACCTATATCTATAACCATGTTTCCAACAGGGTCCATGACCGGCAGCCTCATGCCGATTGCCGCGGCCATTGGCTCCTCAACGATAAAAACTTCAGATGCTCCAGCATTTTTTGTTGCGTCCCTAACTGCCCGTATTTCAACATTTGTAATTCCGGATGGCACACCGACAACAACTCTAGGACCAAGAATTTTCCTATTATCTTTTTGGGCTTTGTTTAAAAGATAAGTAATCATTTCCTCTGTCACTTCAAAATCAGAAATAACTCCATCCACAAGAGGCCTGACCGCGGTGATATGTCCTGGTGTTCGACCGAGCATTTCTTTCGCATCTTTGCCTACTGCCACCACCCTTCCAGTTTTTTGGTTCAAAGCCACAACAGAAGGTTCATTCAAAACAATGCCGCGACCATGAACATAGACCAGTGTGTTTGCCGTACCCAAATCAATACCGATGTCGTTCGATAAGAATTTCTTGAATTGTTCCAGACTTTTTAACATTTTCGTTAGTCTAACACAGAGTTTAAAAATCTCTAGTCTTTGTTTGACAGTCAGTATCAAAGTAATAATATTGAACCCGGACGCCGGAGAGGTTCGCCTCAAAGGCCTAAAAAGGAGAGGGTATGTACCAGAGCAATACGTTGTCGATCTTCACCAGACGCCCCCCGCTTACACTCGCTGAGTGGTGTGAGGTAATTGAGATGAGGCGAGAGCTACTCGGGCCCCACCTCGACAAGTTCACGC
>CAYUID010000028.1:0-6851 GCA_964444765.1 uncultured Candidatus Saccharibacteria bacterium | reverse complement strand
CCATATATTCAACGTATTATTCCTTTAGCATATTGATAAGTACTAAAAGAGTTGGCTGACCAAAAAGCATATGGATCATACAAAGTTGCGCCTAATGGTCTAGAAGCAGAAGTATTTTGTATGTTTGGGCCGGAGTTACTAGTCCCCGTCCAATCTGGACCAAGGCTATTTGAATCCGCTCGATTGAAATTATCTGTCACAGGACCTGTGGCTGGAGTAGCTGGAGTTGGATATGGATAGTTTGGAGCGGGAGTTTGATATGAGTAGGGTGTTGTATAACTTGTAGGAGCAATAGGAGGAGGACTTGGTGTTCCAACATTCAAAACATAGATTGCGTCAGCTACATTATATTGACCCGTTGGAACATTCCTAATTACGACAAGAATTTGATGAGCCACTGGGTCCGCTATAAGAGAAACTGGATTTTGGTTGGCAGCGGCTCCAGGCGATGAGCAAGTTGGACAACCGAAACCAGAAATAAACTGGGTTAAATCCATTTCCTGATTGTATTCAACCTGCCAAGGTTGTCTTGTCCCTGCAGCCACTTCGGCCAGCTGTTGTGGATCATAAATTTGTAATCGATATGTCCCTCTAGAAAAATCTGGCTGACCATGAACATAGATTTCCCCCAAAAGGACGCGACCGCCAACTACCGGCTTATGATTCCCGCTACCAAAATCTGTATCAAGAAGATTGGCAGTGATTAGACCAGTTCCAGTATTTACTGAAAGAACCTTGGCAGTAGAGAGGAAGCGACCATTGGTCGCATAGTTGGAATCACAATCTACATTAAAGGTACAAGTTTGTATCCAAATCTTGTCCCCCGCTTGAACATTTCCTCCATCGTGTGTATTCGTACTTGGTATAGTGAACGTTACTAAAGGATAAAATCCACTAGTATCAATTGTTGGAGCTGGAGTCGCAGAAACTGTGGTGTTTATCCAACCAGATGTAGGTTCAAAAGCCATAACTATTCCAGCCTTGCTTCCATCATCATACCAATCAAAAGCGGCTGCATCATAAGCAGTAAACCAACCATGACCTGCCCATGGATCCCACTCTGGTTGATAATTTGCAATCGAATAACCTGTAAAAGCTATCTTGGCTGGATAAGGAGTTGTTGGAGCCTGGGTTGGAGTGCAACCTTCTGTAAAATCGTGAGCTGGATCAATGGCAGAAATACCAGGGGAGCATGTTGGTCCAACATTATTAATATTGTATCTCATCAAAGTTTTACTGGTTTGATTAGGATAATTGGTGGAAGGAGCACAAGCATTCGGTGTCGGATTAACCGCAATCATGACTGGCCCCATAGAAGCTCCGCTCGTTAATCCTGCCAATGAACCTCCTGCTCCGAAAGCCAAATGAGCCCCTTGCGGCAGGATAGCTTGATGAGCATTAACAAAAGAGTTTGGGATTACAACGGTATTTCCACCAATATAAGGCTGGGCCTGGCCAGATATTCCCCAACAACCTGCTGTGTTTAATGTGTCGGTACCGAAAGTGGCGGCCGCTACAGCATTTTCTCCTGTTGTATCCCCAACATAGTTAAGACTCCAATTTTCTATTAAGTTTCCGCGTGATTCGTCCCATCTCAAACCAGTAGCAGTGACAAAGGCTGTGCCAGGAAGGTAGCCAGAAGCATTATTTACAGGAATTTCTCCCCAATCTTTGATTATAGATGGATGAGGTAAATTAGCTGGGCTCGAATTACAAGGAGAAGATGCTGGTTCTGTAAACTCGAAAATGTGAGCGTCTCCTCCCATTGCATATAAATGTCTGTATCCATTTACATATCTCATCGCCACTGGATAAGATCCAGTTTTACCACCAGTACTTAAATACGGAGTGACAAAAACCCCTGCACAAGATAGGTCAGAAGTTTGAATCAAGGCTGCAGCAGCGTGAGCGATCTTTGGATTAGAATAGTCCGTATACACACCATCTATTTCTTTTATTAGTACACCTGTCAAAAGAAGGCAGAGGCAAAAAAATACTGCCCAATGTTTGGATGAATGGTACGGATCCTCATGCCAGCTTCTGTATGAGTCGTACTTCTCGATCAATTTTTTGTGCCAATTTTCCATCTATACAGTTAGTATGATTAACTACATAAATTATATCCCAAATTATCAGACACAACTTAACGACTGGGGACAAAAATCAGACCTCAGTATCAAGACCAATAATTTTGACTTTCCAGATTCTTTGGTGAAATGCTCCCCAGACTTCTTTTAGCTCTTGGTTTTTCAATAGATAAAGAACAAACACTGCTGAAACTATACCGATAATGCCAGAGCAAAAACCTTGGAAAAATATACCTGTAAACGTCGAGAGGTTAAAGACCTTATCAAAAACATTCAGAAAAATGTAAGTTACATAACCCATTACAAGGGATGCTCCCGAAACCTGAAAGAGGGACCTCAGAACCGGTCTGGAAAAATCTGGAAAATGTCTTTGGAAACCAATCCAATGGAGAATAAGATTAACCAATACACCAAAAGAGAAGCCGAGTGGAAGCATAAGAACTGCAGTTCCTGGTATGCCCGAGACTTTCAGGATTGATTCCATAAAAGAGCGGAAGACTAAATTGGATTGAAACAAATTGGTCAGATAAAAACTGCCAAAAATAATTAAAAGGGCAGAAAAAACATTCATAAAAAGAGGGGTTTTGGTTTTGCCTTGGGAGTAGTATGACCTGACAAACAAAGCCACTAGGTTTTGAGCCAAAAGTGAGATAGTGAAGAGGGCTAGAGCAGCAGCAGTCAGTCTTGTATCATCCCAATTAAACCTGCCAACGCCCAAAATCACTCTAACTATCTGCGCACGCAAGACAACAAACAAAACCGAAATTGGTACAGACCAAAAAATAATATGCCGGGATGATTCTATCATCTGCTCAACAAATTTATCTTTCTCACCTAAGGAAAAGAGTTTGGTTAAAGTCGGAAAAGTGGCCAAGGAGTAGCTAACCCCGATAATACTAAATGGTACGGCTTGTAGGTTGAAAGAGAAATTGAATATTGCCACAGAACCGGTAGCTGAAAGGGAGGCAAAGGAAACCAAAAAAAGTTCAGCCAATTCATTTGATGAAACTGTAATAGTCCTTGGCAGTGAAGTCAGAACAATATTTTTTATAAAAGAAAATTTTATTGGGAACTTAAAACTCGGAAACATGCCTTGAGAGAAAATAAATGGAGCTTGTATAGCAAAATGAAGAAAAGCTCCAAGAACTACACCGAAACCCAAACCTGATAGACCCCAAATAGGGTAAAGAAATAAAATTCCAAAAATTATGCCTATGTTATAGACCACAGGCGAAAGTGCGTATATAAAAAATCTTTTGTTAACTTGAGTTATACTGCCTAAAAGATTTGATAAACCTAAAAATACTGGAGAGAGAAGGAGAATTCTTGTCAGCTTTATTAGAGAGCCGAAATCTTTGGTTTTAGCGAAAGTAGGGAAAAGAAGCTTCATCAAATATGGGGCTAAGATAAAGGCTAGAATTCCTATAAGAACAATAAAGCAAAAGTAAAAAGAGAAAACTGTGTCAATAAATTCTTTTGCTTCCGACTGACTTCTTTCAAACCTTTCAATGAGAAAAGGTATAAGGACCGAAACAGAAACTATTGATGCTACAGTGACAAACAAAATGTCTGGAATTCGGAAAGCAGAATAGTATAAGTCCAGTGTGTTACCAGCACCAAAAGTTCCGGCCAAAATTCTATCCCTAAAAAGAGCAAGGATTTGTGAAAGGATTGCAAAAAATCCCATAAGGTAGGCTGCCTGATGGAGACTTTTTATCTCCCTTGAAAAAAAACTTATAAATCTTTTAACCATTAATATTTATTACTGAACCACTTCTTTTACTGGAAGTTTTTTGCCTTTTTCAGGTTTACTGTCTGCTGCATTAGCAAAAATAGGTTTGCCGGCTAAAAGATTGTCTAGAATTGCCAAGACTTCTTTACTATCAGGATTTGTAACTTTCAGATCTTGAAATTGTTTTATAGCTTTATCGTGCTGTCCTGTTGCTTCGTAGGAGAGTCCGAGGAAATACTTTGCGTTGGCATAGTCAGGAGTCATGGTCGTAGCTTTTTCAAGAGAAGTGATTGCTCCATTGAAATCCCTGACATTGTATTTCAGAAGACCGAGCTGGAAAAATATAGCAGGATTTGTTGGATCTATAACCGATGCTGCCGAAACAGAATTTATGGCTTGATATATATCCCCTTGTGCAACATCGATTTGAGAAAGGAGGAAGTAGGCATCGAGATAATTACCTTTAGCTTGGACTGCTTGTTCAGCATAAACTCTGGCTTGTTTTAGGTCCCCATGATTAACCGCCAACCTGGCAAAAAGCATTATAATTCCAGGGTTTTTTGGGTTTCTTCTTAGAGCTTCCGAGTAAGCTATTTGAGCACTTTCATACGAACCATCTACTTTTAGTTGAGGCAAAGATACTGCTTCATATACCCTACCTAAAGATATCCAGTTCAAATAATTTGAATTGTCAGCATCCTTTGCTGCGATTCCAGCTTTTATTGCACTTTGTAATGTGTCAGCAAATTGTTTTTGAATATCTTCTGGTTTAACTTTTTTTGTATCTTGAGAGAGAATCTCGTTTAGTTTGTAAGTCTCGATTTCAGAAAGTGCTCTATAATAAACATCATAAGGCACGGCTCTTATGGCTTTGAGCATATACTCTTCTGAAGTTTTTGAATCCTTGTTTGTGTTAAGAGCAATAGAACTCTTTTGAAAATCCCAAAGAGACTGTGAATTTTTCAGTAAACCATAACCCAAGGCTGCTGCACCAACAAAGAGCATAACCATTATGAGAGCCGAAACAAATCCAACTTTTGGATTCGAATTAAAGTGCCTCAAAGAAACATTCATGAGGCCAGAGAGATAAACCGAAGAGAAGAAAACGCCAGTGAAAAAGAAAGTCAGAATAAATATAACAACACTCGGAACGTAAACCACGGCCATGATCCACAGATAAAGAGAAGCGAAGAAAGACGAGATCAAAAGATATTTGATGAAGTGGTCAGAGATTTGAGAGAAAATTGATTTCACACCCATGTAGATGTAAAAACCAAAAAACAAAAGCCATGAGAGAAGACCGATAAGACCAGTGGTAACAGCAAATGTAGGAATTAGACCAATGCCGGTTGTGAAATCCGTGTTCCAGAAAATGGTTGAGACTACATCATCCGGTTTATAAGTTAACCATTGAGTAACAAAAGTGTTTGGACCAGAACCAAAAAGAGGCTTATTTTTCAATGTATTTTTGGCAATATCGAAAGTGACAGAAAGTGATGGTCTGACTTCTAGATTTGTTACTTTCAATTTATTGGCCAAATAAACTCCTATAGTCGATCCCCAAACAACAAAAGCAAGAGAGATGAGAAAAACCAAAAGTGAATAGACTGGTAGTTTGGAAAATCTTTTTGTCCACGAGGCAGAAGTTGAAACATTGTCTGGACTAAATAGTCTATAAAGAATAAAGAGAAATCCTGTAATAGAAAGAATGATCCAAATTGTTTTGAAATTGACCAAAGCTAAGAAGAAAAGTGAAAGCGCTAAAGCTAAAGTCAAAACAACTTTCATCAATTTGCTCAAATTCAAAAGTTCCAGAGTTAAAAGCGAGAGAATAGCTCCAATGCCAAAAAAGATCCCGACATTGTTCCAACTGCCTACTGCAGTTGAGGTTAGATCACTGAAAGTGTTGAACGAGAGAAAACTTGGGCCAAAAATAATTCTTAAAATGACAAAAAGCGAAAGAAGAAGAGAAGAAGCAACAAAAGCCAAGTAGGAGTAAAAGATTTTTTTCCTGTCTCTAAACATGAGAGAGACAAGAAACATATAAATAAAAGAGAGAACAATAAACCCAACAGTGCCTATATCAAACGTGTAACCAAGAAAAGACATTCTGGAAAAACCATTGGCAACCCCAGCAAAAATATAGACCAGCGGAACTACAGAAGTGAAAGCTAAAATATATTTTGCTGGCTTTGGAAGCTCCAAAGACCCCTCGTAAAGACCGGAGAGTATGTAGAGCAGAATAGATAATATGACCCCAGAGGCAAAAAGGAGGCTCGTACCGAACTGTGTAGATATAAATGTACTAGGAACAAAGAATATCGGTACAAGGAAAGTCAGGGCTAATAATATGACGAAAACTACTTTATCGAGGATAAATGACCCCCTTTTTCTCTCCATCATTTGCTGTGATTCCATGTCTTTTTTGCTTATATTTTTAAACTTATAATTTAAGTAAATTATATCGAATTTAAAGACCGATTTCAATAGAAAAATGTTGAAAAATAAGGTTAAATTTTGTCTTGTAATTTTTAAAAATTGTGTTAGGATTGATGCCCAGAAACCCCTTTCGCGGGAGGCCAAATGAAAAGGCTCGCCAGTCAGCTTGTTGTGTTGGTAATACTCTTTCGGAGTGAGCCGGCAAAAGCGGCTCCCATCAGTCTGTCAGACTTTGGAGCACTCGGGTGCTTGTCGGTTGAGGATATCTCCTCCCCGATAGTCATCTCAATTAACGGAGTGCACCTCCGTCGAGCTGTTTTCGGTGACTCCGCCCCTGGATGCGATGCCACGGGTGCAACGCCGATTGGGGCTGAGGTCTACGAGGATAATCTCCTCGATGGAACTCTGACCTTGGACCCGAGAAATATCTTCGGGTTCTGCAGAGTGCAGTTCGACCTGGCACTCTCGGAGAACTCAAGCGACGTCTTCGCTCTGATGGTCGACTACGGACCAAACTGTTTTGGCCGAACATTCAGTTCTCCAGGCAATGGAGGAAGTCTGCCAAACCCAGCAGTTCCCGACCCGCCCGCCGT
>CAYUID010000027.1:0-6859 GCA_964444765.1 uncultured Candidatus Saccharibacteria bacterium | reverse complement strand
TGATGCATTAACGAATGTCTGTATAGCAATACCAATAATGCAGGTGACCTGGCGTATAATCTATTATGATTAACTAAATTATTTTCAAATAAACTTATTAGATTATCTGACGAATTAGATCTATAAATAAGATCTCCTATGGATTCTGCAATTGGCATCATCATTCTTGCCAGTGCAAACCAAGGACACCAATCTTCTATTTTTTCCTTACTCTTTCTTTCTCTTTCTGCATTAATAATTTTTAATAGAGTTCCAATATCATTCTCTAGTCTATCTTTAACTTTTATAAATGCTTCTTTATCTGTCATTTTGATAGTTTTATGCTTGTTATATTAAATCTTCATTGGGTCACCGACTTGTTTAGTTTTATACCATACTTTTTCACTGGTTCGATTCCTGTTGGGTCTTTACCAAAATCTATATTTATATTACTAAAATATGGCTAAGAATTGGGTGTGGTAGGAAAAATTTTTTTGTGCGCTTCGGATAACTTAAAATTCGTCAATTTTAAGTTTCCTTCGGCCCAGGACTCGGTTACTTTTCTTGCTAGAAAAGTATACCTCCGTCCCGCACATGTAAGAAAAAATCTCCAACTGAGGAGATTTATTTCTTCATGTGCGCCCGGCAGGAATCGAACCTGCGACCATCTCCTTAAAAGGGAGCCGCTCTACCGACTGAGCTACGGGCGCAATAAGGAAAAATATAACAGAAAAATAGAAAAAATCAATTTAAACCCCTAAAATCCACTTCTCGAGCATAATATCCAAGTCCCCTTTTCCTGTCCTTACCCTGTGAGTCATTTCTACTAATTCTCCGGACATTTTTATAAGTTCCTCAATTTTATATTTTCTTGCACCTGATTCGGCATTTCTGTAAACAAAAGGTGAAAGACCAGTTTCACTGGCTGATTTAGACTTGCCAGCTAGTATCATGTTTTTAACCTGCCAAAAAAAGATTCCGTGAATTTCTTCGGGTGAAGTACCCTTTGATATAAAATCTAAATAAGAAATCCAGAGTTTTTTCCTGTCTTTATCGATCAGCCCATTTGTGATAGAAAAAATACTTCCATTTTCTTTTTTAGTCTCTTTCAAGACAAATTCCTGTGTCTGCTTTGAATTTTTCTCAAGTTTTTTTAATGTCGCTACATCGATCGACCCTTCTAGGATAAGGAAAATCTGATCTGAATCTTTCATTTCTTCCAATCGATCGACTATGTAACTTTTGCAATCCTTCTTCTCGAACAAATTATCTAAAACCACCGTGTACTTACTCTCAAATAAACCTTGCGCAACTAAAAGTTCATCGAACTGCGGCTCGCTCCAATTTTCAATTGTAATTTTGAAAATCTCAGCTTCTGGTCTTTTCTTCTGAGCCAAATCTGTTAACTCGTGGAGTTTTTTTCGTGCTTTTTGGTTATCTGTTCCGTAAATTAAATAGATCATACAACTTTCTTTTGCTCAGCCCAATTATCCCCTGCCGAAGCGCCAGCAACACAAACAACACCGTGAGTTTCCCTCGGATCTATGACTGACTCCATCATCTTTTTTATTTCTGGTGAGATTTTTTCAACCAGTTCGTTTTTTATCTCAAAAACCAATTCATCATGGACCTGCAAGAGAAGTCTGACATCATTTTTCAGATTTTTCTTTTCGAGATATCCGTTAATATTTATCATGGCAATTTTTATAATATCTGCTTCAGTTCCTTGAATCGGTGCATTTATTGCCATTCTCTCGGCCGCCGCTTTCATAAATGGAAGCTTTGATCGAATCTCTGGGAAATATCTTCTTCGACCAAAGAAAGTCTGCGTGTAACCCTTTTGTGCAGTCTCTCTCTTTACATTCTCCAGGTACTCGGCCAGGTTCGAGAATTTATTGAAATAACCATCTAAAAATTCTTGAGCCTCATCCTTGCTGGTTTTCAAATTTTGCTTTAAGGCCAAAACTCCCATTCCATACATCACTCCAAAGTTTATAACCTTTGCCTTAGCTCTCATCTCTTTTGTAATCTTATCTGGTTCAACTCCGAAAACTTCACTGGCTACTGCAGTATGAATGTCCTCACCACTCTTGAAAATCTCAATAAGTTTTTTATCGTTCGAGAGAAAAGCGGCAATCCGAAGTTCCATTTGAGAATAGTCAAAAGAAACTAATTTGTAACCTTTTTCAGCAATAAATGATTTTCTAATTTCCCTACCGAGGTCAGTTTTATTCGGGATATTCTGAATCCCTGGATTCTGACTAGCCATTCTACCCGTTGCTGAACCAGCTTGAAGAAATTCAGAATGAAGCCTGCTATTTTGATCCAAAAGTGTAGGAATTGTGTCTATGTATGTGCCCAAAAGTTTTGCTAATTCTCTGTAGTCCAAAACTAGCTTGGCTACTGGATATTCATCTGCTAGTTTCAAAAGCTCTGATTCTTTTGTCGAAAATCCTCCGCTAGCATTTTTCTTTTGATTTTTTACCTTCAAACCCATTTTGACGAAAAGCATTTCTCCAAGTTGCTTTGGCGAGGCAATGTTGAATTCTTGTCCGACAATTTTCCAAATTTTCTTTTCTATTTCTGACAACTCTTTGTGATATTTTTTGGATAATTCCAATAGCCTTTCTTTGTCAATTTTTATGCCAAGCTTGGTCATCTCCTTTACTATCAGTATGAGTGGCTTCTCAATTTTCTCGAAAACAAAAGTCAAATCTTGATCTTTTATGTTTTTTTCTAAAATTTTCCTTGCATCTTTTAGATTGTCGCTTCTAGTATAAGAGAGAATATCATCCAGGTTTGGATTGGTTTTATTTGAATCAACAACCCAGAGCATAACGCCAACTTCGTAAATATCTTCAGGTTTCTCCTCTACAGTAGCCTTCTCTGGCATATCTATAGAGAGAGTTTCTGCAACTTTTGCTGCCAAAGTCCTGAACTCAAACTCTACAAAAAGTTCCTGGACTTTTTTCATGTCTATATCTTCTCTCCAGACTTTTTTCGGCAAAACAAAATTTATAGGAGCATCGCGCCTTATGGTAGCTAAAGTCTTTGAAAATAAAGCTTCTTCCTCTCCATTTTTTAAAAGTTCGACAACTCGAGGTTTTATCCCAGCTTTGGTAAAACTTTTCTCACTCTTTTTCAATTTCTTGTAAATATCTTCGATTGAGCCGAACTTCACAATTAGTTCTTGAGCAGTTTTCTCTCCAATACCAGCAATACCAATAATATTGTCCGACGGATCACCCCTCAGACCCTTGAAATCTGGTAGGAGTTTTGGCCCAAAACCAAATCTAGCCTTTACATCATCCTCATTATAAATAACTGTATCTTTTATTCCTTTTCGCAGAGTATAAACTCGAACTTTATTACCATCGACGAGTTGCATCGTATCCATGTCCCCCGAAGCAATGACAACATCAGAATCTTTATCTTTTTTTAGCTTATCTACAATTGTTCCCAACATATCATCCGCCTCAAAACCAGGAGATGAATAAATCGGAATATTCATAGCTTTGAAAACATCCTTTGATCTCTCTAGTTGAGCAATAAGATTGTCGTCAATTTTTGCTCTGCCCGCTTTGTATTCTTTGTAAACTTCATGCCGTAGTGTCGGCTCTGGCAGGTCGTAGCAGGCCACAATATAGTCTGGCTTCAAATCCTTAAAAAGTTTAATAAGCATAGTACAAAGACCATACAAAGCTCCTGTTGGCTCACCTTTGCTAGATTCAAATTCCGGCAAAGCATGATAGGCCCTATGTAAAATAGCGTGAACATCGAGGAGGACCAGAGTCTTTTTATTCGATTTTCCTTGTTTAGCCTTGGGCATTTTATTAATTATACACTTCCAGGTTCTCTATATTTATCTGGTACTCTCCGGCCTTGGGTAGTGATTTTAGGGAAATTTTCAAATGCTCTGGCATTATGTCACTAACATTTTCCGGCCACTCTATCAAAATCAAATTTTCTTTGTCCTTCAAAATATTCTGCCAACCCAAATTCAAAAGTTCTTCTGGTTTTTCTAATCGATATGCGTCGATATGAATCAAGTGTTTAAATTTTTTAATCCCTAAACCATTCTGGTCGGGCAAGTCGTAAATTTTCTCTATAACAAAAGTTGGGCTTGTGACTGTCTCATCAACACCTAGATTTTTGGCAATGGCTTTTGTAAAAGCAGTTTTACCTGCACCCAAGTCCCCCGAAAGTCCAACAACAAAAGCCCCAGCTTTTTTCGGAGAAATTTTCTCTAAAAGAGAGCTAGCAATCCCTTCTGTTTCTTCCAAGCTCTTCGAGACGTAAATCATGAAAAGATACTACCACAATTTCAAAATAAAATTTACAGACGAAAAAAGGCCGCTTTCGCGACCTCTATCGCGGCGGCACTATTGCCACCGCGTTGTTCAAAGAACTTCTACCTTCGCTGGAAGATCCAGGGTTGATTCTGGGTCCTCTGATAGCGAGAGTAGCTGACATCCAGCCGAACCGACGACGTCTCCGTCACTGCTTGCGAGTTCGGCAGAACCGATGTCGCTGTCAGCTGAATCTCTTCACTCTGACTCCCATCGAAGGGAGTTTTGAGGAAAGAGAGAATCAGTGACCCGCCGGGGCAGAGATTGTCGACGACCAATCCGATGTTTCGCGAAGAGGTCGTGATCCTGACAACGCCGCTGCCGTTGTTGTGAAAATCGACAGTGCCGACGATGTAGATCTTGCCGAGAAATGACGCTCGGTCGACTTCTTCCGCCTTCGGGTTGACGTAGACCGTCTCGGGATCACAGACCTGGATGTGCGCCGCCGAGCGGGCACGAACGAGGTCGTTTTCCTGATTGGCCTTGGCCTTGTCGGCCTTCCGAATCTCCTTCGTCGCTTCGCGCTCGACACGGATGTCGGTCACCGAAGTTCGACGTTCGAGATCGGCCTTGAGCTCGCACTCAGCCTTTGAGAGAGCCAGTTCGCGCTTCCGCTTGGCCTGCTCGGTCTCGTTCTCAGGAACTCGCCGGAGAAAGATGACCGCTTCCTCGAAGCTCATCTTGTCCGATTTCTCGATCGTACCAGCTTCGGTCTCCATCGTCGGACGAACAGGCGTCGTCTGGGGCTTTTTTGGCCCACAGGCACCGGCCAGGACGGCCAGCATCACTACGATTGTCAATTGTGTGCGCTTCATAAGCGTCACCTCCTAAGCACGATAATACACTAATTTAGTACCTTTGTCAATATGTTAAAAAGAGCCTAATTTTAAGGCTTTTTATGCTAAAATTTGCAATATAAAACATTTATGGTGGTCTTTGATGAAGATAAACAAAATAAAAGGCTTGAGGACTTGAGAAAATCAGAGGAGGAAAACTTGGCCCAAACCCTCTCATCCAAGTATGGAGTTCCCTACTTAGATTTGACCGTTACTCCTATAAATATAGATGCACTTAGGGTCATAAGCGAGAATGAGGCCCGCGAAGCTCAGATCGCTGTTTTTAATGAAGTAGACAAAGTTTTGAGCATTGGAGCACTCTCGCCAGATAATCCGAAAACAAAAGAATCCATAAAAAAGCTCGAGGATAAAGGTTATACAACAGAAATTTTTATGGTCTCTCATGCAAGCCTTTCAAAAGTTTGGGAAAGATATAAAGATCTCTCTTACTCTTTTGAAACCAAGTCCGGTGCTTTGGATATTTCAAACGAGCAGATAACAGATTTTCTTTCAAAAGTTCACACTATTCCAGATGTCCAAAATCTGATCGGCGAGACTTTGAAGATGAAAAAAAGTTACAGAATTTCCAGAATAATGGAGATTATTATTGCTGGTGCTTTGGCCACAAATGCTTCTGATGTTCATATCGAACCAGAAGAGAGTTACGTTCGGTTGAGGTATAGATTGGATGGACTTTTGACCAACATATTGGAGTTCGATAATGAAACGTTTAAACTCCTTCTTTCTAGAATAAAATTGATTTCAAATTTGAAACTGAATGTTAGTGGGGCTCAAGATGGAAGATTTAGTATAAAACTTCAAGAAGACGAGGTGGAAATCAGAACTTCCCTTTTGCCTGGAGCATACGGCGAGTCAATCGTACTAAGAGTTTTAAATCCAAACGCCATAAGTGTGCCCTTAGAGGAGCTTGGCATAAACGATAGACTCTTAAAAATTATTCTGCATGAGTTGGAAAAACCGAACGGTATGATCCTGACTACGGGACCGACTGGCTCCGGAAAGACCACAACTCTTTATGCCTTCTTGAAAAAAATTCACAAGCCTGAAGTCAAAATCATCACAATTGAAAACCCGATTGAGTACCACTTGCCCGGGATTGTCCAAACTCAAACGAATGAAAAGACAAACTACACTTTCGCTGATGGTCTGCGAAGCGCTTTGAGACAAGACCCTGATGTCATAATGGTTGGTGAAATCCGCGATCATGAGACGGCAGAAATCGCTGTTAACTCATCACTGACGGGTCACCTGGTTTTCTCTACTCTTCACACAAATAATGCTGCTGGTACATTCCCTCGTCTCATAGACCTTGGAGTTAATCCAAAAATCATCTCTTCGGCTATAAACTTGACTATGGCCCAGAGACTAGTCAGAAGGCTTTGTAATACTTGTAGAAAAAAAGTGGAACTTTCGGGTGAAGATAAAAAAACTTTGGATGAAATTCTCAATACCATAAATGATAAAAGTTATTTGAAGGACTTGGATAGAACACACGTATTCGAAGCCGTCGGTTGTGACAAGTGCAATATGTCTGGATATAAAGGGAGGATAGGAGTCCACGAAGCTATTATTATGGATGAAAAAATTGAAGCTGTTGTCAAAGAAAACCCAAGCGAAAGAGAAATAAAAAAAGCTTCACTAGGACAAAACCTGCTAGACCTTAGACAAGATGGA
>CAYUID010000026.1:0-7113 GCA_964444765.1 uncultured Candidatus Saccharibacteria bacterium | reverse complement strand
TAAATCTCTCAAGCTCGCGTCTTATGGCGGCACCCTTTTCTGTATAGAGAGGAAGACCTTTTCCCACTGTATCCGAGAAAGTAAATAGATCGAGTTCCTTTCCGATCACTCTATGATCTCTTTTATCCATCCCGCTATCATTTTTATCTGACATAGAAATAAGCATAACACAACTTTTAAAAAATTAAATTTTATTGACTTTTAACATTTTCAATGTAGAGTATTTTTAGAGGGTACAAGTGAAAAAATTGTTCTGTGTGATGATTCTCGCTGCCGCTTTGCAAACCGCAAGCTGTGGGAAAGAATCTCCCACAGCTTCGAGCGCCACTCCAAGGGTCACTTTCAGTAATCAAGGGACGATGATGGTTTCAATCAAGGTAGTGAACAAAACCTTGGTTGGCACTGCGATCGCTTCTGATTTCACTGTGATTCCGAGTGGAACTGTCTACCCGAGATCATTCGTGGGTGATGAGAATGGGGTGCCTCTCGCTGTTGAGTCCATGGGTTTTTATTCCATAAATCTCAGCGGACCAGAGGGATACTCGTCCACTTTCTCACCAGGCTGTAGCGGTCTCGGCGGAGCGAAGTCCAGTACGTGTGTCATAACACTTACCGAGATGCCGCTAACATGCGACGAAGCTCTGTGGAAGCCGACTTACACCAAAGACCGGCTGAAGATCTTGAGCCAGTGTGAGGTTGAGGTTGGGGAAGTAGTGTTTGTTGAGATGGAGTATGATGGCGATCTGACGTTTCGTTTCAGAACTCCTACCGACAGATTATTGCGGCCATCCAACTCCGAGATCGGAAACACCCTGCAGATCGAGATAACCTGCCAGGGTCCGGTCAGCCAAGCACCAACTGGTCCAACGGATGATGATAACCCAAAGGAGACTTGCAAGAGCTTCAATGGAGAATTCGTCAATCCACCGAAAGTCGGTGAGTTCTACGCCGCGGCCGCCAAATGGGTCGTCGACCTCTGGCACGGAACGCCACACGACTCAAGAACTATCGGCTGGACGGAGCTACATGGGGCAAAGATTCGAAAACTGCCTCGCTTGAAGCTTCCGTAGTTCTCTTACGAGCCTCGCGCATCTGCGCGGGGCTCTATCTTTTGCTTTTATAAAATGAAGTCGAGTTATTTTTTGGAACATCCACAGGCCTTGAGCAGGATTCAGTCAAGGCACCCCTTCTTGACGGATCAAGGCCGAGGACCGAGCGAACTTTTCGCTGGAAAAAGTGAGCGTTTCCAAAAAATAACTCGACGAAATTTTTATTCCAAAAGTCTAACCTTATCAATAAGAATACTTTTTTCTCCATTTCTTTCTGATACAGTGCCTTTAATCACCAAGCAACTTTCGGGAATTAAAATATCTTGAAACTCTTCAAAAATTTTTGGGAAGGCGACTGCTTCGATCGAGTCCGACATATCTGAAATTTTTAGGAAAACCATATTTTCACCTTTCTTGGTGGTTGTTTTTCTGACTTCATCAATTATTCCTCCGATCACAACACTTTTTTCTCCTTTTCCCTCTTTCAATTTTTTTATATTCAAGTCCTTGTTTTCTAGTTTTTCTCTGAAGTCCTCAAGTGGGTGGCCAGAAATATAAAGTCCCAAAAGTTCTTTCTCCCAAAGCAGAATGTTGGCTTTGTTTCCTGCTGGGGCCTTGTCCAATTCTATCTCGCTGACTTTGGCAGGGGATGACATCAAAGAAAATAGGGAACTCTGGTCAGATTCCTTTGTCTTCTCTTCTTTATTGAAAGTTAAAATTTTATCCAAGTTAAACATAAGTGTGTTTCTCCAATTTGATAAGTCTTCTTTTCTTGGACAGAGAGAATCCAGGGCACCAACTTTTATCAAGGACTCGAGAGATTTTTTGTTCAGATTTTTATCTTTTATCCTTCGAAGGAAATCTGAAAGGGAAGAAAAATCTCCATTGGCTTTCCTCTCATTTATTATTGATGAAGAAATTCCTTCACCAAAATTTTTTATGGTAGAAAGTCCAAAACGAATCGTGTCTTTCTCCCCAGAATTTTTGGCTTTGTTAACCCCAAAGCCTTCAAAAGATTTGTTTACATCAGGTGGCAGAACTGGAATTTTCATTCTTTTACACTCGTTTATTATTTCTGCAATTTTCTCAACATCTCCCGACTCTGCTGTCAGAACCGCAGACATGTAAATGGCAGGGAAGTTAGCTTTCATATAGGCCGTTTGGTAGGCCACTTTTCCATAGCTGGCAGCATGGGCCTTGTTGAAACCATAAGCGGCAAAAGGTTCAATAAGTGACCAAATCTCATTTGCTTTTTCCTCATCCATTCCGTTTTTGACCAAGCCTTTTATCAGTTTTTCTTTTTCAGCCGCCATAACTTCAGGAATTTTCTTGCCCATAGCTTTTCGCAATTTATCTGCCTCGAGCCATGAATATCCAGCCAGTTTTATGGCGGTCAAAAGAACATCATCTTGATAAACCAAAACTCCATAAGAAAAATCCAAATACTCTTTCATTCTCGGGTCGAGATATTTTATTAACTTCGGATCATGTTTCCTCTCAATGTATTGAGGAATAGTTTCCATCGGTCCGGGTCGGTACAAAGCAACCATGGCATTGATATCGCGGATACTGGTTGGTTTTAATTCTTTGAGCCAACGAGTCATGCCATCGCCGTTCAGCTGGAAAAGTCCAATTGTCTCGCCTCGAGCCAACATTTCAAACGTTTTTTTATCGTCTATAGGAATATTTTCAATGTCGATACTAACCCCTTCAACTTTTTTAGTAATTTTGACTGCATCGGCCAAAATCGACAGGTTTCTAATTCCAAGAAAATCAAATTTTAGAAGACCAACACCATCTTCTCCGACATAGTGCATGTCGTATTGAGTTATAACTTTGTTGTCACCCTTTGTATCGTATTGAAGAGGCACATAATCAGTCAGTGGGGTGGGAGCAATAACCACACCAGCGGCGTGAACTGAAATGTGGCGAGCACAACCCTCAATCTTTTTGGCCATGTCGATTATTGTTCTGACATCGGCCTCGCTATCATAAAGAGTTTTCAGGTCTCGATTTTCTTTCATCGCTCTTTCAATAGTCATTGGAAAACCTTGAGCTCCAATCGGGATAAGTTTAGCAATAGTGTCTCCCAGAGAGTATGGAAAACCGAGGGCCCGAGTAACGTCGCGAACAGAACCACGAGCAGCCATCGTTCCAAAAGTACCTATCTGGGCCACTTTGTCTTTACCATATTTTTCCCTAGCATAGTCGATCATTTCATCTCTGCGGTTATCAGCAAAATCCATGTCGATGTCCGGAGCAGATGGCCTTTCGGGATTAAGAAATCTTTCAAAAGGCAATTGGTAAACAAGAGGATTTACATTTGTAATTCCAGAAAGATAAGTAACAAGAGAGCCAGCAACCGAGCCTCTGATTGTCGTTAGGATTCCATGTTTGTGGGCATAGAGCAAAAGATCTCCCACAACCAAAAAATATGGAGCATAACCTTTGTTTTTTATTATATCGAGCTCGTATTCCATTCTCTGTTTTATTTCTGGCGTCTCTGAAAGCTTTCTTGTCGCTAGGCCCTCTTTGGCTATTCTTCTCAATTCATCATCGTACGAGAGTCCACTCTCTACAACGAAATTGGGTAAAAACCATTTGCCGATTGAAATTTCAAGGTTACACCTCTCTGCTATTTTTTGATTATTGTCCAAGGCTTCGGGTAAATCTTTGAAATATTTTTGGGCAGTTTTTTGGGAAATGAAGGAAAAATCATCTTCTCCTTCATCAATTTTTTCATCGTTTTGGGACTGGATAGCTAAAAGAGTCTCTCTGGCCACTCTATCCTCGAGCTTTATGTAGTAAACATCATGAGAAGCCACAACAGAAGTATTTGTTTTTTTGGCAAAATCTAAAAATTTTTTCATATCTTCACCGTGACCCTTTATTTCCGGGTGGTGGGTTATTTCAAAATAAAAATTTGGCGCACTAGGGGTGCCAGAGAAAGTTTTTTTGTACCAATCCAGCCTTTCCTTGGCTTGCTCCATGTTAGAGAGTTTCAAAGACATCAAAACATCGGAAGAAAAGGATGGGGCGATGGCGATGAGGCCTTCACCATATTTCTCCAATAGCTCTTTATCAATGCGCGGTTTGTAGTAAAAACCCTCAAGGTGGGCCAAAGTAACCAACTTGATCAGATTCTTGTAACCCTTTTCATTTTCAGCCAAGAGAATCAGTCGAAATCTATCTTTATCTATTCCAACTTGTTTATCGTGTCGAGATCTATAAGCGACATAAGCGTCGATTCCTATAATTGGTTTTATGCCACTTTTTTTACATGTTTGATAAAACTCAACTGCTCCATAGAGGTTGCAATTATCGGTCAAAGCTAGTGCCGTCATTCCATCTTTTTTTGCTACTTCAACCAAAGCGTCAATTTTTGGCAAGGCATTTAGAAGAGAGTAGTGACTGTGAACGTGAAGATGAGTAAATTTAGGCTGCATAATTTTGCATAGTATATCACGTGATCTTTTGAAAAATTTTGACCAAAACATTGACGAGGAAATAAATTACTGTTAGTTTGAACTTGGACAATTTTGAGGGCAAAGTGCCCGGGAGTACTTATGACAGAGGTTCAGCAAGCAGTGAGGAGAGCTCTCGTCTCTGCCAGTAGGTCTTTGGGCACAATCGAAAGAATCCTGGCTCACCAGGATTTTCTCCCCGGCCTCGAGATCAAAAGCGATACGCTGGCACTCATTGTTGATCTCAAGGACGCCGACAGGCTCGTATGGGAGCCCCTTCTACCGAGAAGGACAAGGCACTGGAGGATCTCGTTCGGGTGATGAACCGAGTTCGGAAGAGGAAGAACGGAGTGGCAACGCGGGAGCTCTGCGATATGTCGGAGGGGACCATCGAAGCGATTCTCAAACTGGCAGTGGCTCTGGCTGCGGCTCACGACCCCTTCGACACAGCACTGGCTAACACAATTGCTGCTGCGCAAGTTCTGGCCCAGCAGAGAATCCCCGAACAATAGTTCCACCATCGCCGATCGTAAAGTTCTTCGAAGGCCGCCGCGCTTCCCGCCGGCGGTCTTTCTCGTTAAAATATTTCTATGAAAATCGTAGGTGTGGATGAAGTTGGCAGGGGACCACTTGCTGGGCCGGTTTCAGTTTGCGCTACTTCCTGTGATCTTCGTCTGTACTCAACTTTAAAGAAATCAAAATTGTTACCAGCTTCTGGCAAGGATAGTAAAAAACTCAATCCAGGTGAGAGAGAAAAATATTCTCTTATTCTAAAAAGTCTGGAAAAAGTTGGCAAAATTTCTTATTCAATTACACACATTTCGAACAAAATAATTGATAAAAGAGGTTTATCTTTTTCTATAAAAAAAGCAATAGAGATGAGTATTAAAAATTTAAACCTAAATCCAAACAAAACTATGATTTTGCTTGATGGTGGACTAAAAGCGCCGAAGGAATTTCGAAAACAAATGACAATAATAAAAGGTGACGAGAAGGAAAAAATTATTTCTTGGGCTTCTATATTGGCCAAGGTTTCAAGAGACTCGTTTATGAAAAATGTATCAAAAAAATTTCCAGAATACGGCTTCCACTTGCACAAAGGTTATGGCACAAAAAGACATTTAGAAATGATAAAGAAATTTGGACTGACAGAGATACACAGACTCTCCTTTCGTTTGTCCACCGACCGATATTGACTCTAATATAAGTGCGTGTTAGTATTCGAAGCAGATCCGGCAGCGGCTGGATATCGTCCAACGACAGGAGTCATCATGATTAATGACTGGTATTCCGGCGCAGTTATCTGGCGCTGGAGCCAGGAAGATGTTCTCGAGGTTTGGGTTATGGGCTCCACTTCTGTGGACCCACGATATGCTCACCAATCGCCACAGACGAAGTTTGTCGGTGGAATGAAGGGTAGCCATAACGAAGACTTGACCCCGAGACACACTCTGGCACGAAAAGTCAGGCTCGAGACCGGGCTGTCGATTAAAAGGGGTTTCGCAGCGGACGTTCTCCATGTCGAACAGGACGATGGTGATCCCGACAAGTTCTTCTACGATATTCCCTGGACCCAACTCTACGGCGAGCCTCGTCTGAAGCCCATCGTGATCGAGAAGGATCGCCTCTCACCCCTCGTATGGGTTGCGGCAGGCGAAGTCGACATCTATTCAACTCACCGGGCACCTCTCGATCGCTTGGTCGAGAAGTACGGACTTCGAAGAGACAAGTGCGCCGTCTGAAAAAGGTGCACAGGACCCGAGCATCGCGCTCGGGTTCATCGTCTCCAAAATTATCTATAAGTTTTTCATATTGATTTTTTTTATACTTTAATGTAATCTATCGAAATTATGGTTGTCAGAATGCGTCACATAAAAAGTCAGAGGAACAGAACAAGGAGTCACCACGCTCTTGTTAGTCCCGCTGTCACTTTTGACAAAGATTCAAATACTCCTCATCTTCGTCACAGAGCATCGATGGTCACAGGCAAGTACAAAGGCAGGACGGTTATAGATATGCAGGCAAAACTAGAGAAGAAAGCCAAGAGGGAAAAAGCTAAGGCAAATAAATAGAATTTGATTTATTTTGTTCTTGATTTATACTAGAGGTAGTTTATGGCCAATAGGCACCTTTCAAGGTCCATAGTTCTCCAGTCACTATTTGAATGCGATTTTGCTTCAAAAGGTTCAAAAGAAGCGCTCGAAATTTTTACTCGTAATGCACAAGAGTTTGCTCCAGGCATGGGCGATTTTTCTTTTATGGAATCCCTGATTAAAGGAGTTCTGGAGAAAAAGAAAGACATCGATCTTATTATTGAAAAAGCCGCTCCTGATTGGCCTATAGATAAGATAAGTATTATTGATAGAAATATTTTGAGGATCGGTCTTTACGAGCTTCTCTTTGCCGACAGAGCTCAAGTCCCGCCAAAGGTAGCGATAACTGAAGCTATCGAGCTCTCAAAAACTTTCGGTGGCGAAACCTCAACCAAATTTGTAAATGGTGTTTTGGGCGCTGTCTATAAAGAAGTGGGCGACCCTGGGAAGGACGGACCCGCCAAGGATCGAAAAAAGGCCAATGCTCCTGTACAATGTGAGCGCACC
>CAYUID010000025.1:0-7247 GCA_964444765.1 uncultured Candidatus Saccharibacteria bacterium | reverse complement strand
GTACCGTCGGGGTCCGTCTTAATACGGGGAATTATCATTTTCTGAATATCTGCACTCCCATCCTTGAGCCATTTTCTGAGCGGAGTTGGAAATCCTAATTTCTTCCTACTTTGTGTAGTTTTTGGAATAATTTTACTGAAAGCTTCTCTCAAAATATGCTTTGTCGGACCATTATTGCCCTTTGGCCATTTAAATCTATCCGGAAAACTCCCCGCCAAATCTGCCACTTCTTTATCCAAAAAGGGCACTCTTAATTCAAGGGAGTTTGCCATAGTCATTTTGTCCGCCTTAGCCAAAATATCTCCGACAAGCCAGGTGTTTATGTCTATGTATTCCATTTTGCTTCCGTCGCTCAAATTTTGAACATGTTTATAAAGAGGCTTTAAACTTAAGGTTCTCTCACTCTTACCTTTCCAAATTTTCTTCAATTCGTCTTTTTTAAAAACATTGGCGTTGCCTATATACCAATCCTCTAGTTTTTGCTCCACTCTACTCAAGTAATTTTTACCCCAATAAGAAAAAGGCATGCTTGTGAATACTCCCAAAGCCCATTTTGGAAACCAAAACATTTTTTGAGCCGCAAAAGGAGCAAGGTATATGTTGTATCCACCAAAAAGCTCATCTGATCCTTCTCCAGAAAGTACTACTTTTACTTGTTTTTTAGCCTCTCTGGCAAGAAAATACAGCCCAACTGCTGATGGATCCGCTACAGGCTCATCAAAATGGTAAACAACTTTTGGTAAAGCCTCGAAATATTCTTTTTTAGAGACCACAATTTCTTTATGATCAGTTTGTAGCAAGTCAGATGTTTCTTTTGCTTCCCTTCCTTCTGAAAGCACATCAAATCCAACAGTGAAAGTTTTTATTTTTTTATCTCCTCTAACCTCCTGCATCAAAGTAGTGATGATGCTGGAATCAACCCCCCCAGAAAGAAATGCTCCAACAGGAACATCAGCAATCATGTGGTGCTCAACAGAATCTTTCATGGTTTCTCTAACATTTTTAATCGTTTCTTTTTCGTTTAAAGACTCATCCTGGTGAAATTCAAAAGACCAATATTTTTTTATTTCGGTCTGTCCTGTCTCAGTATTTATGTGCATAAAATGTCCGGGTGGAAGTTTATAAACACCTTTAAAAAAGGTTTCGGTTAGCGGATTGTATTGAAAAGATAGATAATTGTACACAGCATTATCATTAACTTCAGGTTTAAACCTTGGAAAGACTAGAAAACTTTTTATTTCTGATGAAAAGGCTGTTATATTGTCACCTTCGGTTAGATAGTAAAGTGGTTTTATACCAAAGTAGTCCCTTGCTAAAAAAGCTTCACCAGTTTCAATGTTGTAAATACAAAAAGTGAACATCCCTCGCAATCTTGTCAGCATTCTCTCCCCATAAAGCTCGTACATTCTCAAAACTACTTCTGTATCGCTGTCTGTTTTAAACTGCTCACCCTTTTGAATCAGTTCTTTCTTTAATTCCCTGTAGTTATAGATTTCTCCGTTGAAAAAAATTATTTTGCTACCATCCAGTGATGAAATTGGTTGACGACCTTTTGTTAAGTCAATAATCGACAACCTTCTCATGCCCAGACCGACATTTTCATCAACATAAAAACCATCGTCATCCGGCCCACGATGGACGATTTTTGCCACCATTTCGTCTATGATTTTCTCTTTATTTACTATATTTGGAGCCAATATTCCAGCAATTCCACACATGTAAATGAGTATACATGAAAATTAATAAATTAATAATGTTACAATTTAATATTAGGAGGCACGATGAAAAAGTTTCCGGTGAGGTGGTCGACCGCTATTCCAATGGTGATCTTCCATGTCGCCACAATCGTTGCCCTGTTCTTTCCTACGTGGCAACGAGTCTTACTGGCGACTCTGGTTTGGTTCATTTTCGGTTGCATCGGCGTCACCATGACGTTCCACAGGCTCCTGACCCACAAGAGCTACAAGGTTCATCCGTGGACCAAGAAAGCTCTTGCTGTGATCGGGTGCATGTCACTTCAAGGTGAGCCGATAGCCTGGGTTGCTTGGCACACCTTGCACCACAGGCACACAGAGGTGAAAGGTGTCGACCCGCACACGCCACTCGACGGCAAGTGGTGGTCACACATGGATTGGCTGATTCATGTCAATCCGGCGATCCAAGAGGAAAGCTTCCTGTCCAGATGGGCCGCGGAGCTTTATGTTGATCCGTTTTTTCAGGGTCTGCGTCGATTCTACCTCCTACCAGCTATTGGGTGGGGTGCGGCGTGCTTCCTTCTGGGTGGCGTCCAGTCACTCCTGTGGGGTTTTGTCCTTCCGATCACGTTCTCCTGGCATTTCACTTGGCTCATAAATTCCGGAACTCATCTCTGGGGTTACAGAACTTATGAGACAAATGACAATTCCAGAAACAACTTCTGGATAGCTCTCTTCACGTTCGGCGAAGGGTGGCACAACAACCATCACGCTGCTGCAAGTCGTGTCAGGCATGGACTAACCTGGCGGGAACCGGATCCAACTTGGTGGATGATCGAGGTCATGAATTTTTTCCACCTCGCCTGGGATTTGAGATACTAGGAGTAGGCCTTGGGCCGCTGGAGAAATCCTGCGGCTCAAATTTATTATTGCTTTTCGTATTGTAAACTTGCTTTCACTAAAGTTTCAGTGTCATTGAAACGGCCCCTCTCAGATGATCCAAGTATGACCACTATTAGTGGATGACCAATTGAAGGGTCAAAAGCCACAGCTAAATTTCCACCCGCCATGTCCGTATATCCAGTTTTGGAAGCTAAAAGTCCTGGAATATTGCTGACAATAATATTCGTATTCTTTGCTTCATGTTTTTTATCCTCAGAACTTATTTCAAGTTTTTTGTATTTTGTCGCTTCAACTAATTCAGGATTGTTTATGAGGATGTATTTGAGAAGGTTACCAATGTCCCTTGCAGATCCGTACCCGCCACTCCTATCACCTTCGTCGAGGCCAGTTTCGTTTATAAAATAAGTTTGCTTAAGGCCAATCTTTGACGCCTCCTCATTCATTTTGGAAATAAAGCTTCTTCGACCAATGTCGTAGTCTGTTGTCTTTAAATTTAATGCTCCAACGACAGAAGCAACTGACCTTGCCCCATCATTTGATGAAACCATGAGAGAAAAATCCAAAAGATTTGATAGTTTCCAATTCTCGTCTGCCAAAAGTCCAGTGTCCCCATCCTCACTCAAAAAATCTTTTCTGACAGTAACGCCTGAATCCTTTGGCACGAGCTCTACAGCAGTTAGAGCTGTCATAAGCTTGGTAACAGAAGCCAATGGCAGTTGTGTATCAGCATTTTTCTCAAAAATAACTTTGTTTTGAGCAAGATCAAAAACATAAGCCGCCTTTGCTTCCAGCTTCAAATTATTAAATGCATCCGTGTTAAATACCTTCTCCTGCGCAACTGGAGCTTCTCTAGCTTTGACTCCTTCTCTGTATGAGTAGATCAAAAAAGAGACAGCAATAATGGAAACAATTAAAAAAATATTTAGGGCGTATAGAGAACCCGAAATATCCTTCTCTTCTAATTCAGCTAGTAGTTTTTCAAGATCAGTCATCTTCTTCTGTATTTTTTTCTTTTTCTTCCGCCACTACCAATTCTTCTTTGATTTTTCCATATTCCGGTAATTCGGAAATTTTGGACAATCCTAAATATCTTAATGTATCAGAGGTGATACTGTAAACATTCACTCTCTCATCATCTTTGCTAGTTTTTCTTTCAACCAATCCTCGTAGTAATAAATTCCTCAAAATAAATTGAGAATTAACTCCACGAATATACTCTATTTCTCGTCGCGATACTGGCCCTTTATAGGCCACAATGGCCAATGTTTCAATTCCTGCTCTGCCTAAGTCTCGCTCCCTTTCCTCTTTTATAATTTTTTCAATAGTTTTAGACTCTTCTGGATCAGTGGTCAAAACTACTTCGTCAAAGTGCTCTACAAGCCTAATACCTCTACCCGCGAGATCATTTTTGAGAGTCTCAAGTGCTTTTGTTACTTCCCCTTTTGAAATCTCAAGAGATTTTGATAAAAAATTTATGCTGACTGGTTCAGCTAAGTAAAAAAGAACAGCCTCAATTTTCTTTGATAAATCTTCAGATTTCATTCTTTAAAATTGTAACAAAAATTGCAAATGAATTCCCGGTTTTGTGATTTTGAAGACTCCGCAGGCTGAAAGCACGGTTCTGTCAACGTCCAAGCTTTGCTTGGCTCATTGACTGATTTCGGCCGAGGACTAAATGAGTTTTTCGCTGGAAAAACGAATGGTCTGAAAAATCATAAAACTGGGAATCAATAATGAGGCACACCAACCGCCTGATTTTCAATTTCGATGTCATGGAAATGTTTATCCTGCCTGACTTGTATAATACCCTGTTTAACTAGCTCAAGCATAGCAAGAAAACTAACAATGACGTTGACTTTCTCTGTCTTGCCAATTTTGGCAAAATCCTTGAAACTCATTTTCATCGTGGTTTTTATTCTTTCAGTTAAATTATCAATCATCTCCTCCAAACTAATAACTTTCTGGACGATAGCCTTCGGCACATGCTCTTTTTTGGGCATATTAATAAGTGCTGATCTTATTGCTTCCTCAATTTTTGAAACAGATGTATTTTTATCAGGAGTAAAAACGACTACTTTATCTTTTGAAGGCAGCCTTAAATATTCTGTATTTATGCCAAATTTTTCTCGCAAATGTCTGCTCAAAGCCTTATATTTTTGATATTCAGCAAGGCGCTTCTCCAAGTCCTCTATACTTTGCTGTTCTTCTTCGGTCAGACTTAAATTTGGCAAAAGTGATTTGGATTTGATCAAAACAAGAGTCGAAGCAATCAAAACAAAATGTGCCGAGTCAGCAATAGGAAAATTCTCCAGACTTTTGACATAGGCAATATAATCATCAGCCACTTGAGCCAGGGAAATGTCACTTATAAAAAGTTTTCTTTTTTCAATAAGAGAAAGGAGTGTATCCAGAGGCCCCTCAAAAACTTGTGTTTTGACTTGAATAGTACTGTCCATTACCTTATGGATTCAATCTCTTAACATCACGAGGAAGATACGTGGCTTCACGGACATTTGGTAAATCGAGAATTTTCATTATAAATCGCCCTGGCCCAACACCTGCTCCACCATGCGGAGGGCAACCATATTTAAAGAAGTTAATAAAATCTTTGTGAGACTCCTCTGACATGCCTTTTTCTTTGAGTTGGCGAATCAAAACCTCTGGCCTGTGCTCCCTTTGGGCCAAAGTTGTGACCTCCAAGCCTCTGTAAAGGAGGTCAGCTCTTCTGGAGAAATCACTACCTTCCTCGACTCTCATGTGATAGAAAGCGCTTTTTGATTTATGATATTCAGTTATAAAAACAAATTCATGGTTAAATTCTTTTTTGACATGATCAGCAATGGCTCTCTCTTCCTCGGGTGACAGGTCGTACTCTTCTGGGCTTTCAATTCCCATACCGGCCAGAATTTTCTTGGCATCCTTCATAGTAATCCTTGGAAATGGTCTAGTTGGTACTGTTATATTTACATCAGGAAATTTCTCCAAAACCGCTTTAAACCCCTCAACTATCATCCCCTCTTCAGCATCCATAACATCGTTGTGAGATTCAATAAAACTCATTTCGAAATCCCAACCAGTGAATTCTGTTAAGTGACGAGTTGTAAATGATGGCTCCGCCCTGAAAACTGGTGCAACCATGAAAACTCTCTCAAACCCCGAAGCCATGCCCATTTGTTTATAAAACTGCGGAGATTGCGGCAGATATGCTTTTCTATCAAAATAATTGACAGTAAAAACTTCTGCGCCTGATTCAGATTGGGTTTGAAGAAAGTTTGGTGGGTAAAGCTGTATAAAACCATTGTCGCTCCAGTATTTTCTCCAGCCTTTTTCAAATTCTGTCCAAACTTTAAAAATCTTGGCTTTTTCTGGTTTTCGCAGATCAATCCATCGCCAATCGAAACGAGTAGGTGCTTCTGTTTCCTCATCATTGCCTTTTGTAACAACTGGAATAGGCAATTCTGGATCAGCCTTCGAAAGAACAGTAATTTCTTTAACATTTATTTCAAACCCTCCCGGTGCCTGATTGGATTCCTTAACTAAGCCACGAACAACCACCACTGATTCGTGAGACAAGTTTTTTGCCACCTCAAATGCCCCACTCGAAGCTTCAACAACTGTCTGGACTACACCAGTAATATCCCGAACTAATAGAAAAATAATCTTACTTTGTACACGTAATGTATGAACAAATCCGACAATCTGTATCTCTTTGCCGACCTGCTGACCGACATCCTTGTTGTAAATTCTTTGAATCATAAAAAAATCTTAACACACAAAGCAAAAAGACATATTATTGACAATCTGTCATTTAGATGATATTGTCCAAGTAGAGAGGTGCCTATGGCATTGATTGATTTGCAGAAGAAGCTCCTGGACCAGAAAGTCATCGATATCACTGGAGACATCACCCAAGGAACGAGAGAGTACGTCAGGGAAGCCCTGATGATCCTTTCACTGGAGGGTCGCCCACGTGTCACCATCACCATTAACAGCGGTGGTGGGAACGCAAGTGCTGGTCTTGACACGTTTGACCTCATCAGGTTCTATCCAGGCCAAAAGCTCGGGATTGCACTGACTGCTGCCGGCTCGGCGGCCAACACCATCCTGCAAGCCTGCGATTGGCGGGTGGCCACTCCAAACGGCCACATCCTCGTCCATCACACCAAGATGGAAATCTCCTGGGATGTCCTGGTGGACGACAACAAGCGTGCCAAGTTCATTGAAGCAAACAAGAAACACTTCAACATCAAGGAAAGGATGGCCAAAAGAGCAAACAAAACCATGGAGGAGATTATCAGCCTGTGCGATGACAACAGGTGGATCTCGTCCAAGGAGGCACTCGAGTTTGGTCTCATCGACGAGATCGTCGAGACGGTTGCGGAAATCAAATTCCCGACCGAACCGGCGATCGAAGGGCCCCCATAGGGCCCTTTCGCTTACTTAAATTTTTTCAGCAAATATCCTGGCTGGGATATTATACATTGTAGAGCCGTCATTATTTTTTTTGTGTGCCTTTTGTCTTATGTCATCATATTTTATAACTTTCCAAACCTTATAAATATTTTTAAATTTTTCCTTTCTAGGATAGAACAAATTATAGGTGTTATTTAATTTAAAGAAAATACACAAATCCGTAAAAAAAATCATTAT
>CAYUID010000024.1:0-7270 GCA_964444765.1 uncultured Candidatus Saccharibacteria bacterium | reverse complement strand
TTACTATGTAACTGAAACTAAACTTGTTTACCTTTTTGAAAGATATAAAAGATACATTTGGACTCTTGGGTAATGTCATCGGTTCCATAGGTATTGTTGTGGCTTCGATCACTATTTTTATAGTCATCTACATAAACGCCATAACCAGGAGAAAATTTATAGGAATTCTAAAAGGTATCGGCATACACTCTCTGGCAGTTGAATTTTCTTATATTTTGCAATCGATTTTTTATGCCACCATGGGAGTTTGTCTCGGTATGCTTTTCCTCTATGGGTTTCTGGTGCCGTATGTTGATGCTCATCCAATTAATTTCCCATTCAGCGACGGCATCATTGTAGCCGAGTACTACAATACAACTTTGAGAGCAATACTTTTGATAATCACAACCATAATTGCTGGTTACATTCCCGCCAGGCTCGTCGTTAAACAGAACACTCTGGATGCAATCCTGGGAAGATAGAAAGATAGAAAATAAACATGAGCAATATTATTGAAGTTAACAATTTAACAAAGTCTTACAAAAGTGGAGGTTCAGACCTTGTGGTTTTGAAAAATTTGGATCTTTCTGTGCCAAAAGGTCAATTTCTCTCTATAACAGGTAGGTCTGGCTCTGGTAAATCAACTTTGCTTTACCAGCTTGGACTCTTGGATCACCCAAACAGCGGCAAGATTGTAATTGATGGGGTTGATGTTTCGTTTATCCATCAGAACGCCAGGACAAATTTTCGCTTGAACAATCTGGGTTACATTTTCCAGGACTACGCGCTCATCCCCGAGCTAACATCTCTTGAAAACGTTGTTTTGCCTCTCCTTATGCAAGGTCTGCCAAAAAAGGAAGCATCGGAGAAGGCAAAAAAATCCCTCGAAAAAATTGGTTTGGGCGACAAAGTCGACAATATTCCAAGTCAGCTTTCAGGAGGCCAGCAACAAAGGGTCTCGATTGCCAGAGCTATTGCCCATGATCCGCAAATTATTTTCGCTGATGAGCCGACAGCTAACCTCGATAGCGAAACGTCCGATACAGTTCTCGAAGCTTTTCTCTCTTTGCACAAACAAGGCCAAACGATTATTATGGTTACTCACGAAAAAGAATATGCAGATTTAACAGACAGGGTAGTCCTACTTTCAGACGGTAAGATTGTCTCTGATATAATGAATAAAAAATCATGAAAAAATATACAGAAAAAGTAAAAAATTTTGTAAAGAAACACTACATTATCTCTGGGCTTATTGCTCTTGTTTTACTTTTTGTTATCTACAAAATTTTTGCTAGTGGTAATGGTAAAAAAGAACTTTTCACGGTCAAAAGAGCTGATGTTATCCAAAAAGTTATAGTCAACGGTAAAACTAAATCGGTTCACGCTGTTGACTTAGCCTTTGATGTCAGTGGCACAGTTACTTCTGCTTATGTAGATATTGGATCCCGAGTTACTCCAGGCCAGGCTCTGGTTTCCTTGGATAGTGCTTCACTTAATGCTGATTTACTCAAGGCCAAAGCTAATCTTTTGAGTGATCAAGCTAAACTTGACGAATTAAAAAAAGGAACAAGGCCAGAGGAGATAGCTGTTTATCAAACACAAGTAAATAATGCCCAGGTGACGCTCTCTGACTCCCAGAAAAACTTGGCAGACAAAGTAAAGGATATAATCAATAACAATGTAGATCAGCTTTTCAGCAACCCTCATTCTGCTTCGCCTCAATTTAATCTTTATGTTGCTGATAGTCAGCTAAAAAGTGATTTGAACCTTGGCAGGTTCCAGATCGAGAGTATGGTTAACAATTGGGATTATGCTAAATCCAGTGATAACGCCGCTGCAATCTCAACTTTTCTGGAAAAAGTTGGAACAGCAGTGAACAATCCAGTAGCTGGTTCTGGACTAGCCCAAACAACTATTGATGGCTACAGAACATCTATTTCTTCTGCTAGGGCGACTTTCATTTCAGCCGTTGAAACTCTGAACTCGGCAAAATCAGCACTGGACTTGGCCCAGAAAAACTTGTCTCTAAAGCAAAGTGGGAATACTCCAGAAACTATAAATTCACAGCAAGCAAAAGTTATGCAAGATGATGCGGAGGAAAAGGGTATAGAGGCTGATCTTTATAAAAGAACTTTGAGAAGCCCACAATCAGGTGTTGTAACAAAGCAGGATGCAAAAGTTGGTGAGGCTGTGACTGTTGGTAAAAATGTTGTCTCGATTATCTCCGACAGCGATCTTGAAATCGAATCAAATGTATCCGAAGTTAGCATAGGTAAAGTTGCTCTTGGCAATCCAGTTAACATCACTTTTGATGCTTTTCCTGACAAAGTATTTAGTGGAACAGTGACATATATAGAGCCAGCCGAGACTATTGTTGATGGGGTGGTAAATTATAAAGTAACTGTAGCTTTCAGCGAGAAATATCCAGATGTTAAAAGTGGTTTAACCTCGAGACTTGAGATAATCACAGGCACAAAGCAGAACGTTTTGGTTATTCCTGAGTACGCAATAAGTGGAGAAGGCACTTCAACATTTGTGTTAAAATCAATTGGCAAGAAGAGCACAGAAAAAACATCGGTAACAGTTGGTCTTCGTGGCCAGGACGGCATGGTAGAAGTTATATCTGGTTTGGACGAGGGCACTGTCATAGATACAAATCCAGCAGCAAAATAGTCACGTTCGTGGATTCAAAATTTACAATTATTCTATTTTATAAATACGCTCACATAAAAAATCCCAAGGAGCTCCGGGATGAGCAATTTGATTTGGCGCAGTCTCTGGGATTAAAAGGTAGAGTAATTGTGGCTAAAGAGGGAATAAACGCCACATTGGAGGGAACAGATGAAAATATAGAGAAATATCTTGAGAGGTATCTCTCCGATACGAGATTCTCTGACACACATATAAAAAAAAGTGTGGGGACTGGGGGCGCTTTTCCTAGGCTTTCGGTCAAAGTCAGGCCAGAGATCGTCTCGCTTCATTTGGAAGAAGATTTTAGTCCAAACGAGGTGACAGGGAAGAAATTAAAAGCAGATGAATTAAAGGGTTGGTTCAGGGCTGGAAAGAAATTTCACATTGTTGATATGAGAAATGATTATGAGTACAAAGTTGGTCGTTTCAAAAACTCGATAATGCCAAAATTAGAAAACTTTCGCGATGTCCCGAGAGTTCTGGATGAGCTTGAGCCTCTTAAAGATGAAACGGTTTTGACTGTTTGTACTGGAGGTGTTCGCTGTGAGAAGGCTTCCGGTTTTCTTTTGAAGAATGGTTTCAAAGATGTTTATCAGCTCGATGGTGGCATTGTGACATTCATGGAAAAATATCCAGCCCAAGAGTTTGAGGGGTCTTTGTATGTTTTTGACGGTAGAATTTTGATGGATTTTGATCAAAAGGATAAACACGTTGTCATAGGTAGGTGTGAGAAATGTGATGTTTTGTCGGAGAGGTATGTCAATTGCAAAAATCCAGAATGCAATAAACATTTTATTTGCTGCTCTGATTGTGCAGAAAGTGATGTTAGATCGTTTTGCAGCGAGGATTGTAGGGAGAAAATTTTAGTTAGAGCCTAAATGAAAAAGCATTATTACTACTGGACTCCTTATCTTCTTCAAAAACTCGGGTACATTGTTTTTTGGCCGATTTATAAATTTTTTGTTCGATTGGAAGTTGTTGGTCGAGAAAATCTAGAGGGTTTGAAGTTGCCTGTCATCATTGCTTCAAATCATACAAGCGAATTGGATGCCACGTGCTTTAGCCTTGCTTTTCCTATGTTCTCATCCGTTTTTCCTCTCTACTATGTTTCGAATCCAAAGGAGAGGTACAAGACTTTTGGCTGGAGGGGCTACGTATACGGGGGAAGATTTTTTAATATGCTTGGAGCTTATTCGATTCATACTGGCCACAAAAACTACGGCGTTTCGATTGAAGATCACATAAGATTATTAATGAAAGGAAGAAATGTTTTTATTTTTCCTGAAGGAAAGAGAACTGTGGACGGCAATATGAACCCACCGAGAGGAGGTTTGGGTTACATGGTTTATATTACTGGTAGTGATGTTCTGCCTATTGCTATAGATACTTTTTTCAATATAACTTGGAGAGATTTTTTTATGAGGAGAAGAAAAGTCAGACTGACTATTTTACCTCCAGTAAAAAGTAAAGAACTCTTAAGCACACCAAGTCCAAAAGTTGATGATTTCAGCGGCTCCTCCAAAAAAATTTTGGATAAAATCAAAGACGTTTTGGAGTAAAATTAAAACTTCCTTAAAACTTAATCTTGTGTATACTTTGGGCATGAGAAAGGGAAACCTTTACAGAGCCATTCTGCCTATCTCTTTATGTCTTTTCCCACTCCTTGCTTCTGCTAATTTTCCAATGCTCGATGCTACGATTACACCACAAGGTGTAATTTCTTCATACTCTGTTGTATGTAACGGGACAAATGCTACAGCACTTCTACTTTATGGAGATAGTCCCTTTTCTTACTCGGTTGATGCTTACATGAGGAGACCATGTTTGAATGGCAGAGTAAATTTTGATAACTTGAACCTTCCAAATTTACTAACCTATATTGCTGGCGCATATCCCGCCTGGACTCAATATTTCCGGCTTCCTATTAAGATTGTTGTTAAGGATACAACGAGCTTGTATGCACCTGATGCTCCAATCTATTATCAAATTATAAATCTATATAGTGCCCAAAATAATTATGATCATGGTATTCAGGATCCAAACGATCCAACCTATCCAACTTTAGGTGTCGGAAACTCGTTTGATTTCGATGGTTCTACCTGGAGTACAATCGTGGCGACTTCAAGTGGAAATTCAAGTGTTTTATTTTTACCAGGGATTGAAGCGAGCAGGTTGTATAGAAAAGGGAGACCGGATGAATTAGTTACTGAGCGTAAATTATGGGAGCCCGGAGGTTTGTTGCCTGGTGGATTCAGGGAATTACAGTCTCTTATGATGGATGAGAGTGGGAAACCAATTCCACCACTTCTTCCCGAATACGGTGTTTATACAAGGGATGTCATGGATGAAGCATATGGGACTTTCAATAACTACAAATCATTTCTGGCTAAGTTAGAGGAGATGAAATCTGTCGATCACTCTATTGCAGATTATTCTGCTGTGCCGTATGACTGGAGACTATCAATTGATGATATTTTAAACAATGGGACGAAAAGTAATGGAAATATTTCTTACCTCTCACCATCATTAGACCCATACATTATAAGTGAGTTAAGGCGATTGGCTAGTAGTTCACAAAATGGAAAGGTAACCATTGTGGCCCATTCTATGGGTGGTCTTGTGGCAAAGGCCTTGATGAAGAAACTACAAGATAGCGGTGATCCTCTACTCTCGAAGATCGACAAAGTAATTTTTGTTGCGGTGCCACAATTAGGTACACCAGCGGCAGTTGCTGGACTTTTGCATGGTTATGATGAGGCTTTGCCCTTCAAGTTTATCGATTATGATTTGAATTCTTCAGAAGCAAGAGACTTGGGGCATAATATGGAGTCAGCATATGAGCTCCTTCCATCAAAAGCATATTTTGATTCTGTCGGAACACCAGTTGTTACTTTTTCTTCCAACTTACTAGACTGGATAAGCAGATATGGAAGTACCACTACCACAGAAAGTGAATTACATAATTTTTTAGTCGATACATTTGGTCGGGCGGAAAGCTCAAGTAGTGATACAAACGATCCGGATTCATTAAGAGAGAATCTACTCACACAAGCTGAAAATTTTCATAACAATTTAGATAACTGGAGCCCACCAAACAATGTAAAGGTTATTGAAATTGCTGGTTGGGGAGTGCCTACGACTGTAAGTGGGGTAAATTATCTAAAAGACAAGAATGGTATAAAGCTTGAAGCTTCAATGACTATTGATGGTGACGGAACAGTTGTTGTACCGAGTGCACTTTACTCAAATGAGGAACATATTGGCAAGTATTGGGTTGATCTTTACAAATATAATAAATTTCACATTGATATTGAACATAGAGATATTTTTGAAGTTTCTGATTTGATCAATTTTACCCGCAGTCTTATATTAAACAAAAACCCCGACATATCAGGTTACATATGTACATCCACTCCAGACTCAACAGGAATACGCCTCATTTATTCTCTCCACTCTCCTCTCACCTTAGATGCCTATGATAATTTTGGAAATCATACAGGTGTTTCAACAACAACCGGTCTTGTTGAAGAGAATATACCTGGAAGCTATTATTTAAAATTTGGTGATATTCAGTACATTTTTACCGATACCTCTTCTCCGAATCATATTTTCATGAACGGATATGCTGATGGAGTTTTCACATTCCAAATTGAAGAACTTGAAGGAGACACCCACATTTCAAGTGATACATTCAAGGACATACCTACAAGTTCAAGCACCCGAGCTTCTTTCGATGTTAGTGGAGATATAACTACAGCATCTCCTTTGAAAATAGATACAAACAATGATGGAATAATTGATTTTTCTCTTAAACCAAAAATTGATGGAGTAGTTTCACTACCTAATCCACTTACTGTTACAGCAGAAAATAAAAATATTCTACTTGGAGCGGCAATACAGGGATTTACTTACAATATAACTGGATTTATTAATGGAGAGACTGCTACAACAAGTGATGTTACTGGACAATCGGCTTGCTCGACGATCGCCACGAACACTAGTTTGGTTGGCATTTATCCCATCACATGCGTATTGGGTAGTTTGGATTCGCAGAACTATTATTTTAAAACATTTGTACCTGGATCACTCACTATAAGCTACCGGTTTGACGGCTTTCTTCAACCAATAAATGATACAGCGCACCAATCTGGCCAAAGTCTAAGTGTATTCAAGGCTGGCAGTACTGTACCATTTAAAATTCAGCTCAAGAAATCAGATGGTACAGCATTACAATCAACCAATCCACCAATATGGCTTTCTCCTCAAAAGGGTTCAGTAATGTCTCAATCAATCGATGAGTCAATCTATAGTGATCCAGGCACGACAGGAAATGAATTTAAAAAGGATCCAGTATCTAAGCAATATATCTACAATTGGAGTACCAGGGGATTGTCCTCTGGTTATTGGTACAAAATCTTTGTAAAATTAGATGACGGTAATGTGTATTCGGTAATAATTGGATTAAGATAAAACAAAATATGAACAAGGTACTCAAGACTGTATCAGTTGTTATGACCTTTGGTTTCCCCATTACTTTTTTTTTTGATTTGATTAACTTTTTTTATAACAAATTTGTTTTTTTTGTAGTATTAGATTTTTT
>CAYUID010000023.1:4161-7332 GCA_964444765.1 uncultured Candidatus Saccharibacteria bacterium | reverse complement strand
AAAAAACAAATATATACCCTAAGCCTGGAAAAAAAATAGAAAAAATGTAAAAAAGGATTATCAATAAAACTCAGAAAAAGTTGGCAAATTTATTAACTAAATAATGATGAGTGGGCAGAAAGAGACAGCTAGGGGCATTGTCTACGAAGCCTTTGATTCTATCAAAGAGAAAACCAAATCGGATCCAATGGAAATTTTCGAATCAGCCTTGAAAAACACAGGTCCACTTACCGAAGTAAGATCAAGAAGGGTTGGTGGAGCAAACTATCAGATTCCAAGAGAAGTTAGACCAGAGAGACGATCTTTTCTTTCAATGAAATGGATAATCGAAGCAGCAAGGGATGCTAAAGGTTCTAAAATGGCAAATCGTCTAGCAGATGAAATTATTTTAGCTTCAAAAAACGAAGGTAAGGCTGTGAAGAAAAGAGAAGATACTCATAAGATGGCGGAAGCGAATAAGGCCTTCGCACATTTTGCATGGTAAAAATTCGTAGAATTTTTACCATGCAAAATAAATAAAATAGCGCCTGGTAAAATTCTTTTTAATATTGAAAGTACCCACTAAAACTTTTTAGTTGACTTTTTTGGGGATTGTTTTATAGTGCCTCCCGGACGCCTCTCTACCATAGGGGTAAGGGGTGAAGGCAATTTTGCCATCCAAGTTTGGGGGAAAGATGAGAAGGATCTTGTTCGCCATCGTGCTGGCCATGCTCGTTCTGCGAGCGGGGCCGGCCTCTGCCTCGTCGTATACCGTGAACTTCTGCCCGGGAGGGGCAGGTTGTCCGGTGAACGTCTCGGAGGCGAGTCTGACATTCACAGAGAACCTGCTGACGTTGGACGCCAACGACTACTTCCTCGACCTCAAGATCGTCGGCGGCGCCGGCGACCCGACCTTCATCGACCAGGTCTCGTTTACGACTGCCGCTGACAACATCACCGGCGCTGGCGGCTACGAGGTCAAGCCAACGCTCCTCAGCGCGCCAGGCGGCTTCCTGAACTGGAGCGTGTTCTACGAGAACGTCAACAACGGCGGCGGCTGTAGCTCCGACTCGCACAGCTCGAAGGATGTCTGTGCTCAGAGCCTTGCCGCGCTGAACTCTGGCAATGGTGTCCTGACCAACGGTACCAACATCTGGCAGTTCTCGGTCGATCTCGCTGACGACGTGGCGGCGCTTGGTGTCGGGAGCCTCGTCAACCTTCGCGCCGTCTTCCTGACTGCCAATGGTGGCAACGGCGGCATCTTGTCGCCGGGAGGCGGAAATCTCGTTGGTTGCGACGGCAACTGCGGCGGCATCTCAGTCGTTCCCGAGCCGGCAACAATGGCCACGTTCGGAGCGGGACTGTTCGGTCTGGCCAGCTTCGTCCGCCGCAGGAAGAAGTAGTTCAAGTTCGATAGCCTTGTCTTTCAAGGCGAGCCTCGCACCTACGGGTGCGGGGCTTCAATTTTTACAAAAAATTAAAAATCAATCGGCCCCGCGTGAGCGGGGCCTTAAAGTGGTTCAAGATCATCAGCTAGGGTCCAGCCGAGACCATCAACGAAAGCCTGGTTCTTGTGCACTCTGTAGTCCTTGCCTATGAGTGCAGTCTTAACCACGGTCCTTGTAGGTTTGTACCTCAAGATGACGGGTGGCAGGAGGATAATTGTTGGAGCATTGGTGTTCTCGCCGAGAGTTTTCTCTGCCATCGCCTTGATTTCATCTATGGTCATGGCGACTCCCCATCAAGATCGTAGGCACTGAGATAGAGCCATCGGTCAACTTCCATGATGTGGGCGGAATTCGGTTTGGGACCGCTCTCATCCACAGCATCTGCGCGCACCTTGGCTCGACTTTCTCTATGAACCAGCCTGATTGCTGGAACAAGAATTCGAGCACCAAGCCTCATGGGATGAGGCTCAGTTTGCTTCGCAGCCGCAATAGCATCTTTGGTAGTCATGTACCCTCCAAAATATTTTTAGCATAAAAATCAATCGTTGCAAAGAAAAGTTTTTTAATATATAGTTTCTGTGTCCCGGATTGGGATTTTATTTTACTAAATTATGAATCGCGATTATCCATTAGAAAGAGTTAGAAATTTCGGAATCATAGCTCACATAGACGCCGGAAAAACTACTACTTCCGAAAGAGTTTTGTTCTACACAGGAATGACTCACAAGATAGGTGAAGTGCACGAAGGTGAGACCGTGACCGACTGGATGGAACAAGAAAGAGAGAGAGGCATTACTATAACCGCCGCCGCCATTACTTGTTTTTGGAATCCAACTTATTTACCAAAAGGTCCGAAGCCTCAATATCGTTTCAATATTATAGATACTCCTGGTCACATCGATTTTACTGCTGAAGTAAAGAGATCACTGCGTGTTCTCGACGGTGCAGTTGTGGTTTTCGATGGTGTGGCTGGCGTTGAACCACAGTCGGAGACAAATTGGAGGTATGCCGATGATGGAAACGTTCCAAGAATTTGTTTTATAAACAAACTGGACAGAACCGGCGCTTCTTTTGAAAGATCGTACGCATCAATTTTGGATAGGCTGACAAAAAATGCTGTTAGGGTTCAGATTCCAATTGGTCTTGAAGATAAGCACGAAGGTGTTATCGATCTTTTGAAGATGAAGGCGTATTACTTTGAGGGAAATATGGGAATGACAATTAGAGAAGCTGAAATTCCAAGCGAGCTTCTACCAGATGCAAAAAAATACCGAGGGGAGTTGGTTGAGAAAATCGTAGAACAAGATGACAACCAAATGGCCGCTTATCTTGAAGGAAAGGAGCCGTCAATTGCTGAACTACAAGCCACACTTAGAAAAGCTACACTTGCTGTAAAGCTTGTTCCAGTATTTGCCGGTTCAGCACTAAAAAACAAAGGTGTTCAGCTAGTTCTCGATGGTGTTGTTGATTATCTTCCATCCCCACTTGATATACCACCAGTTCACGGTATTGATCCAAAAACCGGTGAAGAAATTTTCCGAAAAGCATCTGATACAGAACCTTTTTCTGCTTTAGCTTTTAAACTTCAAAACGATCCGTTTGTTGGACAGCTGACTTTCTTTAGAGTTTACTCTGGAACAATCGAGGCAGGGACATATGTTTACAACTCAACTACTGGAGAGAAGGAAAGACTGGGAAGAATTGTTAGACTGCAGGCAGACAAACGTGAAGAAGTGAAAAAAGT
>CAYUID010000023.1:0-4151 GCA_964444765.1 uncultured Candidatus Saccharibacteria bacterium | reverse complement strand
AGCAGCTGTTGGATTAAAATCAGCAAAAACATCACATACTCTCTGTGATGAAAGTAACCCAATCATTCTTGATCCGATCAAGTTCGTTGCGCCAGTCGTCTCTCTTCGAGTCGAACCAAAGACAAAAGCAGACCAAGAGAAGATGGGTATGGCTCTCAAAAAACTTTCTGATGAAGATCCAACTTTCGTTATTTCATCCAACAGTGATACTGGTGAAACATTGATCTCTGGAATGGGAGAACTCCACCTCGAGATCATGGTTGATAGAATGAAAAGAGAATTTGGCGTTGAAGTAAATGTCGGTAAGCCTCAAGTGGCATATAGAGAGACGATTCTCGGTACAGCTGATGCAGAACATAAATACATAAAACAAACTGGAGGAAAGGGTCAGTACGGTCACGTCAAAATTACTTTGAAACCTTTGCCAAAAATTGAAGAAGGACAAAAAATCCCTAAAAATGTTCACAGGTACGATGACTTTGAATTTATAGACTCGATAAAAGGAGGAGTTATTCCGCAAGAATTTATTCCAGCGGTTGAGAAGGGTGTTCGTGAAGCAATGGATAGGGGAATTGTGGCTGGTTTCAAAATGGTCAATGTTTCTTGTGAGCTGACATTCGGTTCTTATCATGATGTCGACTCTTCCGAAATTGCTTACAAGATTGCTGCTTCACAAGCTTTCCAGGATGCAGCCAAGAGGTCAAAGCCAGTTATTCTTGAGCCAATCATGAAAGTTGAAGCTATAATGCCAGAGCAGTTTATGGGGGACATAACAGGCTCGCTGTCAGGCAAAAGAGGACAGATAGAAGGTATGGATGAGAGGGGAATGCTAAGGGTCATACATGCCAAAGTGCCTCTATCAGAGATGTTTGGTTATACAACTGATATAAGGTCAATGACCCAAGGTAGGGGCTCGGTTATGATGGAGTTTGATCACTACGAGGTCGTGCCACCCAACATAGAGAAGACAATAGTTGAGTCTAGGAAATAAGGAAAAACAAAAAGTCCGCCTCTGGCGGGTCTTTTGTTGCCCAAGACATATAAAAAATATAAAATATATCTATTATGTTAGACTCCACGGAAATAGCAGAAGCTTCTCCTGATTTAAGTCAGAAAAAAGGGGAATCAGATTTGGATTCTTTTGGAAGTGAGGAATCAAAGAATGAACCAAAACCTATTTTACCAAATGTTTTAGAGGGTAGTGAAAGTAGGCCTGTAAAAAAAAGACTTACCGATGAGGAAACAAAACGCCTCGCCGAGAGTATTCCAGAGGATTGGGGCACATCATTAGCTAAAGATGTGGACATATTTCCTTTTTCTGAAGGAGCTGCTGAAGAGAGTAATCATCCAGTTTCTTCCCCAGGAGATTTTCTTGTGCCTAAATTAAGCGATGAAGTTAATGTGGGGGACTTTCCTCCGGAGGTTGTGGTCCCTCCTCGCGCTCAGAGTGGAATTCTTGCAATCGAAGAGAAACCTCCAGTGGTCGAGGAACATTCTGCAGAACCAAAGCCAGACGTATCAGTAAAAACAGAAACAAAACCAGAAGTTTCTGTAAAGCCGGAGACAAAAATCGAAAACGTGGGCTTGGACTTGGAGAAATCAAGAAAGGAATATATTGCGCAGTACATTAAGTTTAAAAACGAGCATCGACTTAAGAAAAGTAAGATAGGAAAGATTTTTGCCGATCTTGGTTTTGATAAACAAGTGCCAGAAAGTGAGAAGCCGGGAGAGTTATTATCTGCAGAGGCTGCTTATAATTCGGCTAAAAGTCAGAAATTTGAATCTCTTTTTTCAAAAACAACCATAAGGCAAAGAAAAATAGAGGATAAAAGTAGTATACTAAATCTGCAGGACAAATTTTTGAATTATGAATTCAATGAACAGCTTCTCATCGCTTCAGAAGGAGAATTTGCTCTTCTTCAAAAAGAAATTTCAGAAGGTATGCCTCCTTTGGAGAAAAATATTGTAGCAAGGGGTCTTGATAAGTGGGGGAAATTGGACAGATGGCAGAGAATTTCTCTAAGTACATTGCTTGTTACTGGTACAAGCGCAGTTGTCGGAGGAGCGGCAGCTGCCGGGCCGGTGGCCTTTGCTGGTTACAGGTTGGCTAGGGGAGTATTTAGTAATCTTACCGCTCAAGCTGCTGGTATAGGAGCAGAAAAAGTCTTCTCTCGGGTAAATAAAGGTGGTGAGACAGAGAAAAGTGCAGGGGAAGAGTATGCAACGGAAATAAATCTAAATAATTTTGCTGAAAGAGAAAAAGCCAGGGCCGAATCAATCGAAAGACAGATGGATAGATCGAGAAGACAAAGGGTTTACAAGGCCATGACCATGGCCGTGGCCGGAGGAGTAGCTTCAGCTGAATTCGGCAAGGCTTATGAAGGTATTTCTTCTCTGTCTCACCATTATGTTGGGTCAAATTTTGCTGGTGGCTCTCAAAATCCGCCAGAATCAGAAGCTCTACTTTCGGGCAAACCTGGTATTGCTCAAAATGAAATACCAAACGGAGCACTACCCCTTGAAACCCCCGAAACTACGGAAACCCTGTCCCAAGTCACTGTCCCAATTTCCAGCAAAGGTTTCATTCAAACATTCCATGATATGAAAGTGAAAGTCCTGGACCAATATGGCAGTTTGGATAAAGTTCCACCTCACGTTAAAGAGAATCTTTTCAACAAATCAAATGTAGAGCTTTCGAAAGAATTTCATTTTTATGATCCAACGAACAATACTTCTGCTATTGGTCTAAAAGGTGAGGCTTTGAGCCTGGACCCTGATGGAAATATTGTTTATCACCACCTGAACGGTCGGGATGAGATCATGTTTGATGTTAAAACAGGAAATGCCCATCAATTTTCTGGAAGAATGATGTCCCCTCACAATCCTCTTGTTTCTTCATCAAATATTTCAGAGTCAGCCCATACTCCACCAGAGGTACCAGAAACTTCTGTTCTTTCGAAAATTAACAAAGCCACAGATGTTGAGGTTGTAACTGATAATTCTATGGCGAGTGATGTGGTAGCTGTAACTGAAAACAGCGCGAAAACTTCACCAAACAACTTTTTCTTTCAGGGGGCGGAAGTAGCTCACAAACATGCTTGGGCAGGGCAGGAATTTCTTGGGCTCGATGATAAGTTTCAAAATGGTAGAGAATTTGCCAATATTCGTACGGCCTTTGCTGATACACTAGAGAAATCTTTGCCAAACAATTTGAAAATAGCTTCTGCTATCAATTTTGAAGGAGGAAAAATTCATATTTTAAAACTAGCTTCCAATTCTAAAGAGTTTTCAGTTTTACTAAATGGAAAGGAAATAGCTACAGGAATTGTAGAGAAAGGCATTCCTAAAATAAAAATCCTCAATGGACTAAAAGGAGGCTGGTTTTTGGCCGACAACGTCTATGAAAGGGCAGTGAAACAAGTTAATAACTTTACAAAAACCACCAAGCTAAATGTATAATTAAATAGTATGAACGACACCTTATCCAAAGATGTAGTCAAAGAGTGGGGTCTCCAATCTCGCCCAAAAGAAAAACAAGAAGAGATGGTTGAGCGCATTGGCCGGATGATATATCAAGCTATTCTCGTTCGTTCACTCGATATCCTTTCGGAAAAAGAGCAAAACGAGTTTGACGATCTTTTGGACAACAACACCACAACTCCTCAGGATGTTGTCACTTTCCTAAAATCCAAAATCCCAACCTTTGACAAGCTAGTAGAGGAAGAGAAGATGGCTTTGAAAAGAGATGTTCTAGTCCCCATCGCTTAAGGCCACCGAATTTGACTATTTAACAAATTTTGTCTACTATTTGTTTTGTCGCTTTTGCGATTGTTTTTTATCGGTTAGAAATTCTCAAAGTTCAGGTTTCTCGAACGCTGAATTTTTGGAGTTTCCAAAAAGTTTATTAGTTAATAATATTATTAGTTACTGCACGATTTCAAATTTTGATGAAATCCGATGCGAAAGTTTGAAAAGGCGAAGAGCTTTACTTAGGGTAAAGTGATGAGCGTTTGAAAACTTGCAGCAAGGAGTTCGCTAAATTTGAAATCTCTGTGGTTACTCAAACATAAACATATGGCAGAATTTAAAAAGGCAAAGCCACACATACACATCGAAACAATTGGTCAAGTTAACCACGTTAAAACAACTCC
>CAYUID010000022.1:0-7366 GCA_964444765.1 uncultured Candidatus Saccharibacteria bacterium | reverse complement strand
GCTCAACTTCAGCACCCTTTTCAGCAAAGGCTTCGCACATCTTCATTATCTGGACGGTGTGGGCCCAATCATCAAACAATCCTATTTGTGCTAAGTAAACAATCTTCATCCCGTTTGAGATAGGAAACCTCTCAAGCGCTCCTTGAGATACCGTTTACCATATCCAGATTTTAATTTAAATTCTCTCGACCTCGCATCACTTTCGTTCATACAGGCTTCATAATATATAATTTCATATGGCTTGTCCCTTCTTGTAAAAATTGACTTTCCATCATTATGTTGCTTGAGACGTTTCCGTAAATCACCTGTACTTCCAGTGTACATCCTCCCATTTCTTTTACTTTTTAAAACATAAGTGTAAAACATAACTTTTTAATCTCTTACGGGATCATCCCGTTTTTTTGAAATCCATTATCACTCTCTCAAACCATTCAATTTTTATTTTTGAAGTCAGGGTTATATCGGTTTTTGATGCTATTTTTCTGCTCTCCTCGGCCATTCTTTTTTGTTCCTCCCTTGGTTTTCTGAATAAAGATAGTATAGCAAGAGAAAGTGCCTCCAAATCCCCGGTTTTTACCACGGAACCATTTTTACCTTCCGGAACCGCTCCTGGCAGAGCCCCGTTATCATAAACAATTATAGGAATGGCACATGACATGGCTTCAAGTAAGGCCAAATCCAGACCACAGCTTCTTGTACTATTTGATAGGTTGCAATAACCATCGATAGATTTGTATAGCCTCAATTTTTTTTCTTCTCCAAGATTCTGAAGAAAAAATATATTGTTTTCAATTTTCTCTTCTTTGGCCAGTTCAACCCATTTTTCCTTACCAACATTTCCCCCAACAATGACTGCACCAATGTCTTTAAAACCTTTTTTGTTTAAAATAGAAACTGCTTTTATTAGATCCCCGTGACCTTTTCTGACGTGGTATGCTCCAGTCATGGCTAGGAGAAATTTATCTTTTGGCAAATTAAAAGATTTCCGAAGCTCATCTTTGCTCTCCCCTAATTCTTTTTGATAAAACTGAAAATCACAACAATCATAAAAAGCCCTGACCCTGCTCTCTGGTAAATATATGAGAGGTCCGACAGTACAGTTGTCCATACCAATAACCAGCTGACTTAGGTCCAAGAAATACTTCCAGTATATTTCTCTTTCCTTTTCGTCCAAATGCTTGTTAACGCCCATATTTAGGTCATGAATCTCGGCATATGGCTCAAAAACCACAGGAATATTATTTTTTTTGCAGATTTCAGCCACCATGAAGGTTTTGATAAGAGCTGTCTGGCAAGTAACAATATCCGGCTTAAAAGATTTTATTACTCCATTTACCCAAACACCGTAAGCAGAGTAAAGGATGGTCTCTTTGGAAATTTTGGGATAAATTTTGAAGTACTTGGAAAATAAATAAAAGTAGAGAAAAGGATTTCTAAGGAAATATTTAACTAAGAACACAAATTTCTTTAGTTTGTTTGGGGCACTGTTGTATTCAAAAAAATACTCGGCGTTGGCCCCCAAATCGTCAGCATTTTCTGGTTTATAAACAAAAGTTAGGCCGACCTCGTGACCCAAGATTCTCCAATTTTTTGCATACAAAAGCGAGACATTCTGGACGCCTGCATAAGGAGGCGGCATGGAGTCCCCTGTTGTGCCAGAAATAAGAATCCGCATAATACGGCCAATATACTATATTTTTTTGGATAAAACAATTACCTAATTGACGATAAAATAGCTCAAACAAGCTTTACTAATAAGAATATTACCGTTAGCCTTTATGGTAAAACTTGTTCCAGCAGACCTCGCACTCACTGAATATGTTCTTCCGGTAATTGTGTTGCATGTTATACCAAGACGTAAACCAAGCGAAGAATCTTCAGTAATAAATATCTGACTATCAGGTGTTACTGCCGTGGTATTAACAATTAATGTCGAATTATTCCCCGTAGGCACAGCGATACTTCCTGCTGGTGAAGAACTGCATACGGCTGGGCTAGAAGTTGAATTACAGTTTGAAACTGTATTTACATTGGTAACCTTAAGAGGCCCGAGAAATGTGCTGGTCGCATTTGCACGTCCAATATTTATTGAAGTAGCAGAAGTTCCGCCTATAGAAAGCAAGCCGGAAGTGTATGTGTCAATTCCCAATCCTCCAGCAAGAATATTTATTGTATTTGCGAAGAAATCACCTGCAACTGAAAGAAGTGATACAGGACTTGAAGTGGAAATTCCAACCTTACTGTTAATAATCATATTCTGCCCCGAACGACCAAACGTCATGGTGGTAGCATTAGAAGTTCCGAAATTCAGAGATCCACCTGACGATGTGTCAAAAAGTGATGATAGAGGCATGAAGAAATTCCCAGAAATCAATGTTGTGTTTGTACCATCATCTGACAATAATGAATTACTGATTGTAGTAGTGGAATTAAATTTAGCTAATCTATTTAAAATACCTGACCCTTCTATTACTGCAGTGGTAGTTGAATAGCTTATTATTACAACACCACTACCACCATTTCCACCATTGCTTCCGTTACCTGATACTTGAGTTCCTCCACCTCCACCACCTAAACCGTTTGTACCATTTTGGCCTACACCAGCCACAACACTTCCTCCACCACCAATTCCTCCTGCACCACCTGCTCCACCATATGAGTCGTCCGTTGAACCAGCTCCACCTCCAGCATATGTTACAGAACTTCCAGAAATACTATTACCTAATCCGTCACCACCATCACCTCCATTCGTACTTGCAGACCCACCAGCACTTCCCGCGCCACCGCCACCGCCACCGCCATAATTTGCAGATGGAGCTGCATTTCCTCCGTCATTACCTTGGCTAACTGTAGCTGAACCGCCTAATGATTGGTGAGTTCCTCCTCCTCCTGAACCGCCGTTTCCACCAACCCAACTGCTTGGATTGTTTGGTGCACCATCACCAGCCCCTCTTCCACCACCAACGGCTGTGATTGTATTAAAGACCGAATCTCCTCCATTCTGGGCTAAAGTTCCGTTTGGTGTACCGCCAGCTCCGCCTGAACCAACAATCACGCTATAAGATTGGCTGTTGATTGGATAGGTATTACCCGTCCTATAACCTCCTGCCCCACCGCCACCCCCTCCGTAATTTCCCCAATTATTTGCACCTCCTCCTCCTCCACCGCCTACAACTAAATAATTCACATTACCCCCACCAGTTCCATTACAATTTAATGTGCCGCTAGTAGTAAATGTATGAATGACTTGACCACCAGCATATGTAACAGTTCCTCCAGTACATTCAGATATAAAAGCCGAAGTAATAAGCGGCACCCCAAACAACAAAACAGAGGCTAAAAAAATTATTTTGTTTTTCATATAAAAATATAATAAATAATTATTGCTGTATAAATTATACAACAGAATGCTCTAGTTGAGGATTCAGTTAAATATTGAGACTTATTTATCACAAGTAAATTGGTATTCTATCTCCTCAAAACCTCCTACCCAAAAACACCAAATGCGGCTACAAAAATTAGGGCTTAGATTTGCCAGGAAATTTATTATCGAATTTAGACCATTTAAAAGACCTAATGAGATTGGACCATACCCCATGTCTTTTAAAATATGTGGGAAGGCAAGCCAGTGTAATTCCATTTTATCTAATTTAAAATCGACACCAAAATAACCTATATCAATAAATTTCTTATTAAAATAGTTTGGAAAAGTCACATCAAACCCATGAAAGTGTTCAGGGTGTCCCATAGCTCTACTAAAATGTGGAACTTTTATTATTACTTTTGCATTGGGCTTAGTTATTCTGTGAATCTCTTTCATCACTTCAAATGGTCTGTCCAAATGTTCCAGAACATGTACCGCTTCGACCAGATCAAATTGATCCTTTTTAAAAGGGTAAGGAAAAGAATTTAGATTATGTTCAACATCTGGTTTGACCAAGGAAAGCCAATCCACATTTATATAACCTTTTTTCTTTCTTCCGGCCGAGCCAAGATTGAGCTTTTTAATAGATTCTTCCATTGCTCTAATATAACCACTTTCTATACCAAATGGCAAAAACCAGAAGCGTCCACAGTTGTTTCCTATTATCTTTCTTTCCAGAGAGATGTTCCTCCACTATTTTATTTATATAATTGTAATTAAAAAGATTCATTTTTTTGATATTTACTTCACCTAAATAGTCATCCAAAAGTGGTTTGAGAGACCCCCTTAACCATTCTCCTATCGGCATGCCGAAACCTTTCTTTTTTCTGTAAATAATACTGTTGGGCAATTTACCTTCCATTAATTTTTTAAGAATGTACTTTCTTTCGAATCCCTTAATTTTGAAATCAGTAGGGAGATGATTAGCCAAATCAACTACATTTGTGTCCAAAAACGGTGCCCTTACTTCAAGAGAATTCATCATACTAGCCCTATCAACCTTAACCAAAACTTGATCCATCATGTACAACCTTTCGTACGAAAGTGTTGTTTCGTCAAAAAAACTATTTGCGTCAGAATTTGAAACATAACCATCCACATCATCAAATTCGTTTAGGTCTCCTACCTTTTGCCAAATTTCTTCTTTAAGAAGCTCCTTTTTTTGATCATGATCAAATGAACTAAGCCAGACTTGATCTCTATACTTCTCATCAACATCAAAACCAGAAATAAATTTTTTTAATTTGAAATCAAGACTCATATTGCTAAAAGAGGTTGGTAGTAAATTTATAGCCGGTTCGATTATTTTTTTACGGATGATGGATGGAATGGCTTTGTAAATTGGAAAAAGTTTGTGAGCCAAGAATGTATCATATCCTGAAAAGAGTTCATCTCCCCCGTCTCCGCCCAACGCCACCTTTACATTTTCTCTTGTAAACTTTGATAATAGATAAGTCGGTACAATTGATGAATCGGCGATTGGTTCATCCAATGACTGCCCAATTTTTAAAATAAGGTTCTTACCATCATCAACAGATAAAATTTTCTCATGATGCTCTGTGCCCAGATAGTCCGCTACTTCTTTTGCATATTCCGATTCATCAAATGAACTCTCCTTGAAACCGATTGAGAAGGTTTTGACTTTCTGACCCGATTTTTTTGCATAGTAGGCCACTGTGCTACTATCCAATCCTCCCGAGAGGAAAACTCCAACGGGAACATCAGATGCAACTAGTCTATCTTTGACCGCTTTAGATAGTGCCGAATCAAGTGCCTCCAAACTTTTATCGAAATACTCTACTTTTGGTAAAAACGTCGGTTTCCAAAAAACTTCCTTGTTTATCTTATTTCCATCCCAAGTTAAAAGTGTGCCGGGCTCGAGCTTATACGTGTCCTTAAATATTGATCTTGGGGTTGGAATATATTCGTAAGATAAATATTTATTCAAAGAAACAAGATCGACCTCTTTTTTGAAAGATGGATATTCCATCAAGGTTTTTATTTCAGAGCCAAATATCAAAGTTCCATTAACTACTGACCAGTAAAGAGGCTTTTTACCTATCCTGTCACGAGCCAAAAATAGTTTTTTCTTTTTCTTGTCATAAAGGGCAATGGCGAACATCCCTGTGATTCTCGAAAACATCTCCTCACCAATCTCTTCATAGAGATGAATCATCACTTCAGTATCACTTGTCCCCTTGAAATCGTGTTTCAATTTTAGCTCAGACTTTAAATCTTTGTAGTTGTATATTTCCCCGTTAAAAACCGTCCAGATTGAACCATCTTCGTTTTTCATCGGTTGGTGACCAGATGGAGATAGATCAATAATCGAAAGTCTTCTCTGGGCCAGACCAAAATTATTTTCTACCAAAATTCCCCTATCATCTGGACCACGATAGGAAACCGAATCAATCATTCTATTCAATATCTCCTCACTACCTTTTCCACAAAAACCGGCTATTCCACACATATTTAAAAGTTAATTAGCTCACTAATATTGTAAGGCGTCTTGTTTTGAGACTCATAGTACAAACGCATTATCATTTCGGCGATAACACCCATTGCTACGAGAACAACACCGACAATAATAAATAGAGCCGAAAGCACTGGAAGTGGAGTCTCAACAAAATGCCTAATACCCATGACTCTTAAAACTACTGATAAAAGCCCAAGTAGAAACCCAAAAAATAAGGAGATAAAACCAATTCCTCCGAAAAAATGCATTGGTTTATTCATGTATTTGGACAGAAACTTCACAACAACCAAATCCATCAAAACATAAAATGTTCTAGCTATTCCATAATTGGTCTGACCAAATTTTCTGGCTCTGTGATTTACTATTATTTCCGTTATTTTTCCACCACGCCAAGCGGTGTAGGCTGGAATAAATCTGTGCATCTCACCATAAAGCTCAACGTCTTTCATTATCTCATTCTTGTAGGCCTTCATTGAGCAACCATAATCATGAATTTTTACTCCAGTAATATAACCAATTAGTTTGTTTGCTATCGCCGACGGCAGTTTTCTCGAGATAGCACTGTCCTTTCTCTCCTTCCTCCAGCCAGAAACAACATCATAGCCCTCATTTATTTTTTCCAAAAATTTTGGGATATCGTTCGGATCATTTTGTAGATCCGCATCCATAGGAATAATAATGTCTCCAGTAGCATGTTTGATGCCAGCAGACATTGCCGCGGTCTGGCCCGAATTAAATTTAAAAGCGAGCACTTTAACCTTCTTATCTTTTGATGCGAGATCCTTTATAACTGAAAGACTTTTGTCCTTTGAGGCATCATCAACGCAGATAATTTCATATTCTTTTTTCAAGGAGTCTAAAACAGACTTCAATTCACTATAAAGAATTGGTAAATTTTTCTCTTCGTTATGTATAGGTAAAATGATCGATATCTTCATGATTTTAGAAAGGTAGGTTTACAGTCTTCAAAATAAAGGCATTCATCAAGAAATTAGACAACACGTATAAGGTTAGTAAAGTCCAGGCCACATATCTCCACTGGCCACTTAATCTTTCCACAAAGTAGCAAGAAATCAAAACGATTCCAGGGATGGTAATAAAAAGTATCCTTTGGGTAATTGCCGGCCAAATCAAAAAAGGCAAAGAAGAAATTAGAACAAAAAGAGTAAAAAATGCGACAGATAGAAAGTTTTTCTTCTTATATGAATCGATTATTTTTAGGGAAAATAAGTAAGCCCCTGGCAAAAATATAAACCAACCGAAATTAAACAAAGAACCAAAGGCTTTTATGTATTCTACGATCCTTGAGTTATATACGTACTTGCTTTGATAAGAGAACCACGAGGCATAGGTGTAATTATAGATATTAAAGACATAAATATTTAAGAAAATAATTGGTAGAAATGAAATTACTCCTGAAATAAATGCATACTTCAGAGCTCTTGTTTTCTCCTTCCAGTGAATAG
>CAYUID010000021.1:0-7432 GCA_964444765.1 uncultured Candidatus Saccharibacteria bacterium | reverse complement strand
GTACTCGGCCACCCTGGTGTGATCCATATCGAACTGGTAGAGACAGTCGTGAGTGCCTTTCTTGCAACGATAGACGTAGACACCCTTCAGTCTCTCGTGTGGCTCGGCCTCGTCGTAGTAGGGTGTTCCCGGGTAGCAGGTGATGATACTGACATCGAAGTCGTCAGGACCAGTTTCGAGAAGCCAGTCCTTAGTTTCTTCGACCGTTGTCCTGCTTTCTCCGGGATGGCCGATGGACATCAAAGCCTTGACCTTTAACCCAGCGGCCCGCGCGATCTCGACACATAGGCTATTCTCGCCTCGTGTCGCTTTCTTGTTGATGTTCTCGAGAATCCGAGGCGAGCCCGACTCGAAGCCGGTCAGAATCCAGCGGAAGCCGGCGGCATACATCGCCTCTGCCTGCTCGCGATTGAAGAGCTCGGCTTTGACGAATCCGCGCAGACGCCATTCAACTCCGAGTCCTGCCTGAGCATCGGCGATGAGCTTCATTAGTCTGACCATATCTTTGTTGACATTGAGTTCATCATCGTAAAGCATGAACCCTTTGACACCGTAGGTATGGTAGAGATGAAGCATCTCCTCGACAATACTTTCAGAACTTCGAGTCCGGATCTTCCGCAACATAGGCGATGAACGCCCGCCGCAGAAACCGCACTCGAATGGACAACCGAGCTGGGCAATGAGTGAGAGCGCCCTTTGTCCCTCGATCGAGTAGTGATAACTCTCCACGTCGACGAGGTGTCTCGCCGGCATCGGTAGAGTCTCCAAGGACGAGCTGTGAAGAAAAAGTGGCGATGTTCGGTCGTCGGCATCGATGAGTTTGGGCGCATTCTCTTTTAGTGCAAGAAAAATCGCTTCTTCACCGTCACCAGAAACCAGAATATCGAACATCCCCTCCAGAACTTGCATCGAGTGATGGGCTCGCCCTTGCCGCGCAGCTTTGATTTCGATTTTCTTCGCTGCACTGACGAGGGTCGCGTGTGGCCCGCCGAGGACGATCTTCGCTGACGCGGCCCCTTTACGCAGAACCTCCACGATCACCCGCGTTGCAGGCATTTGTGGAGTAGTAGCTGTTAGGCAGAAATACCGAACGCTTGGACGCGCCGCAGCATAATTCCTAACAACTTCGTCGTAGTTTTTGATACCTGAAAGATCCAGGACTTCGATGGGCACGTGGGCCCGCTCGAGAACCGCAGCAACCTTCAGAATGCCAAGCGACATGAAGACTCTCTCGTCCAAGAGGAACGAGGACGGTGGAATGATGAGGCAGACCAGCCCCACCTCATCCACACTTAGGGAGGAGCGGCGACTGATCTGAATCAGACTCACAGTTGTTTTTCCTTTCTGTTAGAGGACAGTTCTAGACAAAATATATATTATAGGCACACAAAATGGTAGGTTGACAAAATTAAGTGTGGATGTTTATTAGTTGTTGTGAAATTAATATCTACCTTGAAAATAATTACCCAATACTTTGAGCATCCCCAGCATTGATCTCATAGAATCGAGAAATGGGTAAATTCGAGAATCTTTGTCATCTGTCCAAGTAACCGGCATTTCTAAATATTTCCATCCTCTTTTCCTACTTAGAAATACTATCTCTGCTTCTGCAGTATAGTAGTTATCATATTGATACTTAAAAATGTCTTGTGCCGCTTCCATCCTGAACATTTTAAATCCTAGAGTAAAATCGTGAATTCCCCACATCCAAAATAAAGCCCTAGCAACAAAAATGAATCCCTTTCCTAAAAAAACCCTGAGAAAAGGCTGCTTTTTGGTTATAACTGACCCTTTCATCTCCCGACTACCAAACATAACCATAAGTTTATTGTCCGAATAAAATTCATTCAAAAATCTTCCAATCGCTTCGTTGTCAACACTATTGTCTGCGTCAGTTTCAAGAATTATTTTTCCGTTTGCCGCTAAAACACCCTCTCGAATACTTGAGCCCCTGCCTCTATTTGGAAAATGTGAGAGAAGTCTAATTTCTTGATTCCTCTTAGAGAACTCGTTCACAAAATTTTCTGTTCCATCTCTACTGCCATCATTAACAATAAGTATTTCAAATGTTTCCTTTCGGCTTCGCATGTATGCGAGAAGTCGATCAAGTGTTTTGGGGAGTCGGTTTATTTCGTTATATACAGCAATAACAATAGAAAAATCCTTCATCTTGTCCAGGTTATCATGATAGTTTAAGCCCGTCTATTACGACAAGGATTATTGCTTATTTTTTTAAAGAAGAAATACCTATCTACCTTTATTTGTTCATAACAAAACGGAATCATATTTATTTTTTTTATGTCAACATCTTCGCTAGATAGAATGTAGTCGTTTGAAACGTCATTCATAGCATTAATGTTTCCGGCTTCAAATAGGCCCGGCATTAATAAATATTGTGAGTAATTTGTACCTTTCAAAAAAACTACTGCCTCTGGGACATTATAAAATAATACTTTTTTTGAAGCAGGAATTATAGATAAAGTTTTTGAGAGCTCATTATTTCTTGCAAGACGATGGACAAGAGAAGTATCTGAAAAAAATATTAAATAGGTAAATTGGAATAAAATAAGTAGGATGGGTATAGATAATATAGATTTTCTCAATATTTCTTTTTTGAAAAGACTGCTACAGGCTGAAATACTTGCTGGAAAAAAGAAAAATAATAAAACTTGAGCGGGGAAAAAATAACGATACCACCCTGTACCTAGCAAGTAGCCAATCCAGTTCGAGCCGATTGCAAAGAAGATGAGAATTTCTGTTAGACTAAATTTTTCTGAATCTTTTTTAAAATATCTTAATGCCAAGAATGACAGAACAAAAAGAGAGACAAAGGAGAATAAGACTGGTGTAGATTCAGTAAAAAATCTTTTGAAATTGACCCATATAGTACCGAGAGTTGAAAGGGACGTCCCAGAGAGTGAAGAAGCGCCATTATTACCTGCCTGCTTTACAATAGAAGGAACGAATTGTTTTAAAAACTCGAGCGTTGGACAATTTATAATAAACCAAAAAACTATCGGTATGAAGAATGTTAAAAGTAAAAAAAACAAATTTTTCTTATTTGAGATTTTTCTCCAATTAAAGAATAGAACGAGAGGAACACCGACTGTAAAAATTAGTAGATATAAAGATTTACTAGCTGCCGCTAGTCCTAAAAATAAACCAGATAAGATAGCGAATTTTTTATTTTCAAAATTACTACTTTCAAATTTTGAAAGCATCCAGGACCCCAGCATAATAAAAGCTAAGCCAGGCACCTCCCCTATAACCGATCTACCGTTTCCATAAAAAGGTGCAAATGAAATCAGTAAAAGTACAGAAGAGACTGCATGGTAAAAACCATATTTTTCCTTGACAGAAAAATACAAAAATATGACAAGAAGCAGCATGTAAATCACCATTGGTAACCTCGACTGCCAAATGCCATTACTAAAAATCTTAAGGCTCAAAGCGACAGGAAAAATTACTGGGTAATTGACTGAAGCTAGTGGACCCAATCGAAAGGTTGCGTTGAGAGAGGTTTGCATTCCAAATACGCCTTTATTAGTAACAGTTTCGGCAATGTTGGTAAATATTCCCTCGTCCACCCATACCTTTGGAATAGTTGTATATCTAAAAAGTATAAGAAATAAGGAAACAAAGAATAAAACGACTAAAATAATGTTTTTTCTTTTCTGCAAAATAGATTTCATTTTTATATTTTAATGTCAGAAATATTTCTACAGTCGTAAACAGTTCCAGAAATATATTTATCTTTTTCTTGGAAAGCCACCCGGCACGAATCAAAATACTTTGCATAAGCACTTTTTTCATCTATGTGAGGGATATCTATGACTAGATAGTGCTCCTTGTACTTATTCATAGTAGCAATCTTGACGTTTACATCAAACTTTGGATCAATATAAAGTCTTCTCCTGTATTTGCCGGTCTCCATAATGTTCCAGCCACCGTTATCATTATAAACTGTAACCATCTTTATCTCCGTATCCTGTTTAACAAAAGCTGTTGCATCTTTAACTAACTTTGGTGCAGAGCCGTTGTAAAAACCAAAAAGATATTCCTCGGTAAAAATTAGATTGTAGCCTAGTGATAAAATAATAATAAGAATTAAGGAAAAATTTCTGTACTCTTTTTTCCAAATAGAGATAGCAAATAGAAAGAAAGAGATAATCCAGGTCAAAGCAAGAAATAAAAAAGAGACATAAAATCCCAGTGGGCCCGAGCCGCCAGAAAATGGATAAAGAAAGGTCCATTTAAAACTTACAGCTCTGGATATCCATTCGGTTTTCGGATAGAGAGGTGGAACATAGTGAGGCAAGGATTGAAAGAGAATCAGAAGAAGAGAGATTGCCACTCCAATAAAAGCAAATTCTTTAAATCTATTATTGTTTGTATTTACATATTTGGAAAAAACAACTGAAGATATAATGGTTAAAAGCAGAACCAAAAGTTGCCAGTATCTGTCCAGAGCTCCCAAAGAGAAGTCAAAAAGTATTACATAAAAAATAAAAGAAAACAAAATAAATAAAAACAAAACCCTCAATTTTTTTAATTCTATCTTATCGAGATAAAATGGTGAAAGTAAAAGCAGTGGAGAGAGATACAGTACTGACTTAAAAGTTTGGATTGCTGTTTGTAACCATCCACGGCCAAAAAAACTGGATGAGGTGGCAAAATGTTCCCAATAATTTAGGGAATACTTTAGATTAAAAAATGGAAAGATAAATTTAGAAGCCACAAGTAATAGAGCTAGAATAAAGGCGCCGGCAAGCAAGCCTCCAATATATTTAAAAATCTTTTTTTTATCGTTAAAAACACCCTTAATTAAGGCAAAATCTAAAGATGCGGCGGCCAGAGGTAAAATTGTGCTAACTTTAACAAGTAGCCCCCCTACGACACCGATAAGCAAGACAGCAATCCATTTGTAGTTAATTTGGACAAAACGAAAATTATCGGATTTCCATTTGAAGTAACCAATGAGAAAGATCAAAAGAAAAAATGGCATAACAGCTCCGTCAACATCCACCATTAAACTGGCCAAAAGAGAATAGAAAGACAAAGTGAAAATCGATACAGCGATCAGGGCAGTCTTTTTGTCGTATAAAAATCTGACAAGGTAAAAGAGCAAAAAGAAATTTAGTATTCCGAAAGAAAAAGGGATAACCCTGAAATTATCATCGCCGACCAATGGACCAATCTTTGTATATATAAATTCTGTAAGAGGTGGATGCGGCACAGTTCCAGGAGCAACTAAATCTGGATGAGAGTATTGAACCCATTTATATTCATCTTGATGATATGGAGAATGAATGCCCGAAAAGTGAAGTCCCAAAAATAATATTAAAATCGCAGAAAAGACAACAATGACTTTATTGTTTTCGGCCATTAAATTTTTTTAAATCGGTACTTGATTATAAGCGGAATCATCCTTGCGCCTAATTTTGCCGCTTTCCATACATCACCAGTGTACATAGACAGCCCACCAGTTCTTGGTTTGAACATTACAGGAATTTCAATAGGAATGATACCCTTCTTCAAAACCCATATCATAAATTCTGGAGACCATCTCCCATCACCATTCGATAAAGTAAAGAGTGGCTTTATTATTTCAAGAACCTGACGATTTATTAATTTATAGGTGCAACCGACATCAGTTAGTGTTGGTCCGTTATATAAAACTTCCAAGAACTTCGCCCATGCCCAATTTCCAAATCTAACAGGAAAAGGCATAAATGCACCTGACCAGATTGTTGCCCTGGATGTACGAGTACCAAAAACAGCTGGGAAATCATCACTGTAAAGCAAAAATTTATGTATATCTTTTGGGTCAAATGTTCCATCTACCTCAACCATTACAATAAGATCCCCTTTTGCTTCAGATAGTCCCCTCATATAGGCATAGCCGTATCCTTGTTTTGTTTCAACAATGTGTCTGGCTTTAGTTTTAGCAATTTCCTCTTTTGTCTTACCTAAGGCGTTGTTATCTACCATTACCACCTCATCAACAACTCCAGTAGCAAAAAAACCGTTAGTCACTTCGGCCAAAGAATTAGCCTCATTATATGTCCCAACTACGACGCTGACTTTTTTGTTTTTATACATTTTTATTGAATTTCTTCCTGCAGTTTTTTAACTAGCTCGGAGAGACTTTCCTTTTGAGCAAAACTTTCTAGTTCTTTTTGTATTTTTACTTTTTCTGACCCTGTCAAGAATTTTTCCAAAGTTAGAGCTATCTCCTCTGGTGAGTCCCCTGAAATACAAGATTCGGGCAAAAGACCAGAAAAGGACCTGTTCGTGACGACCGGAACCAGACCGCACGAACTTGCTTCGACTATAGTTTTATCGAATGAACCAGCTGGGGTCAAGTTAAGACAGATCTCAAAGCAACTATAGACCTGTGGCAATTTCTCTTGAGGAACCGAATCTGAAAAGGAGACGGTGTTACTGAGACCATGGCTCGAGACAAAACTTTTTAGACTTTCTAAGTAACCTCGATACTTGTCTTCTGCTGATCCAATTATTGATAGCGAAACTTGAGTACCATTTTTGACAAGAGTGTTTAAAGCAGATAGGCCGATCTCAATTCTTTTTATCGGTGAAACGCGACCAACAATACACACTGAATATTTTTTTCTGACAATGTTTTCTACTGGTTTAAAAGTGTTTGTATCAACACCGACTGGCATAATCTTTGTTTTCGAAAACTTAGCTGTGAATGATTGACTGGAAGTGCAAAAAACTTTTGACGATAACGCCACAGATAAAACCGTCACTAGACTACCATAAGGATGGTTTCTCCAGAAATAAATCGGAATTTTCCTCACTCGCCAATATAAACCCCCGAGAATGACATACTCCTCGTTCATATGGACAAAGACTCGATCGTACGAACCAGAAATAACTTTTAAGTACTTATAAAAATTAAAAATGTAGCGAAGTTTTGAATAGCCTTTTTCCTTACCAAGGGAATAAATTGTAACATTTTTTGGTAAACTCGATTCTCCTTTTTCTAAACAAACAACGATAAGTGACTCATAGTTCTTTGACAATTCTTCCAGCCATTTATGGAAAAACCCTAAGACAGTATCATTTTTGTCGACTTTTTGTGTAAAAATTAAGAGCTTCATTGGACATGATGTTCCCGATTATATTTGAAGACGATGTTTCGGGATACAAAGAAACTGATACAGGCCACGATTAAACCTACATATATCTGGGCAAGAAGAACCATGATATGCATATGGTGAACAAAAATATACATGAGAAAGTCATTTAAGACTAGTGCGCATAGAGAGGTGAAAAAATATAAACCAACTTGCCTGTGTATGAGCTCATCGACCACATCTTCTCTCCTAAATGTCCAGGACTTATGAAGAGTGTAACTAACGACAAAAGCGCAGAGAAAACCTGCTGTAGCAGCGATGAGATAGTG
>CAYUID010000020.1:2318-7617 GCA_964444765.1 uncultured Candidatus Saccharibacteria bacterium | reverse complement strand
TTCTTTTTTGCCAAAAGGATAATCAAACTCGAAATCTATTGTTCTCTTTGAATAATGAGCTCTATCTTCCTCTGGAACCTCCAGTTCATGAACCTGACTCCTATTTATTCCTACTTTGTCTATCCATTTCCATATCTCCTCTTTCCACATTTCAAAATATTTTTTCCAGTCCGACTCTCTTATAAAATATTCTAGTTCCATTAAATCAAACTCCCTGACACGAAAAAGAAAATCCCTCGGAGCAATTTCGTTTCTGAAAGCTTTTCCGACTTGAGCCAAACCAAAAGGGATGGTCGGTTGCATGGTGTCCAGTACATTTTTGAAATTAACAAACATTCCTGGTGCAATTTCTCCACGAAGATAGGCTGTGCTGCCACTACTTTTACTAGCCCCCATTTGGACAGGAAACATGAGGTTGAAATCAACTTGTTTTTCAAGTACCGCCCCACACTCTGGACATTTTTTAGCATCATCTATTTGATCGGCCCTAAAAGCATGCCCATTTTTACAAACAACCATAGGATCAGAAAATCCTTCCAAATGCCCCGATGCCTCCCAAACTTTCTCTAGCATTAGGGTCGAAGTCGAAATGCCAAACATATCCTCCCTCTCTTCTACAAAATGCTTCCACCACAAATCTTTTATATTGTGGGCGAGAGCCTGGCCATAGTGACCATAGTCCCATGTACCAGAAAGACCGCCATAAATCTCCGAGCTTGGAAAAACGAAGCCCCTACGTTTACAAAGAGAAATTAACTTTTCCATTATGGCTCCATTATATCTGTCATAGAGACAATACTAACCCGACTTTCTCATTTTGAAAACCCGGCAGTAGTGCAAGCACACTGCGGGCAGGGAAATTATTTTGTAACTACTTCGTTGCCGGATCTGAAGCCAGGATCAGAGTAGAAAGTTGAAAGAGGGTCCGAATTAATCTTTATTGGCTGATTTACATAGGTATCGGTCGAGGAGAATTGGATATTTGTCAGGATTTGAGGGATTTGACCGACTTGATTCAAACTTGGGGTTAAGCCAACCTTAAACGAGATTGTACGAGGAGAGTAAACATAGCCTGTACTATAAGAAACATTGCCAACATTCCAAGAAATCGTTCTGTTGTCTGGATTGTAGATTATCCTTTCTGATGAAGGTGAGGTCTCCCCTTTCCAGGAAACTCCTTGAGGCAGAGAGGCTGTGACAGTTGTATCTTTCAAATCGTTAGAAGTATTTGTCACAGTAAATGTGACTGTATAGGTTGTCTCTTTTTCGGCCTTTGGAGGGATTGGCCCGACGTTTGTTAAAGGTCCAACATCTCTAAATGTTTGAGCTCGGAAATTTACAGTCGATAGGACTTTAATGGTTAGATCCTGAGAAGAAGAAATATTTGTCACTTCGCTCCCAGTTCTGTCTCCAGACATAACCACATGAAGATCTATGTGAGGATTTTTAATCGGGTTAGCGCCAGATGTGTTAGACAAAGATGATATGTTAAAACCAACGTTGCCAGAGTCTCCGGGTATTATTGTTGTCAAATCACTCGTAGTATTTTTATCCCAAACAATGTTGTTATTGGCTGATTGATAGAACCCTCCATTGTTCGGCAGAATATTATTTCTATCTACAGAATTACCGCCAATAGTCACAGTAATATTATTGTTAACCATTTTATCAGGCAGTGTATTCTGCCACTTTATGTTGACAGGAAAGGACTGGGTGTTAAACAGGGTTGTACCTTGGCCAGCAGAGACAGAAAGATCAAAGAAGGATTTTTGAATAGACAGAGTGGCCGTTTCCTCAACCAAAGGGGTTGAAAAATCAGAAGTATTTGCTGAATTCGGTGTACCGAGAGAAATCCTAAAAGACCTCTCTTCCTCATTCTGGCCGACCATGATCCCACTTACCTCGAGAGTTTTTTTATCGCCATTCTTTAAGTCCCCAATATTCCAGACAGAATTGTTGCGCAGAGGTTTTATGTTGGAGTCTGTGTATGTAAATCCATAAGGATATTCGATTTTCAAGATTGAATTTTTCAGTGGAGCACTGGAGTTCGAAACGATGTTTATAGAAAGTTTTATGGTTTGGCCAGAATTTATATTTTTCGGATAATCAACATTTAGAATAACCGGGGAAGAACTGATGACTAGATCATAATTTTTCTCCTTTGAGAAAACAGCGTTTGAGCCTTTGACTTTATACTCGAGTCGAAGATTAAAAGTTTTTATAGAATCCTTTTCACCGAAAACCAGGGCTCTGATCGTGTAGTCTTTCGACTCCCCTTTGCCTATTGTGTCGAGGTCAATACTGTCGTGAGAAAGTATTTTATTGCCCTCTTCGACAGACTGACTTCCTTCCGGATAATCTATGTACAAGGTAACATTCTCAAGATCCGTCCTGTTTGCGTTAACTACCGAAAGTCCGATTGTTGCCTCTTCACCCGAGAGAACCGAACTTGGAGCAACTATTTTTATATCCAAATTGTTCGAGGAAATCATGTTGATTCCACCGAAAAAGATAAACCCAGCAACAAGAAGTGAGAGGAAAAGAAATGCTCCTGAACCCAAGAGAAATTTATTGAAAAAAGCGTTATTCTTTTTTGTCAGATCTTCGTAAGTGACATCTATTTTCGGTGCGGCCCCCCAATCATGCTGAACATCAAAATCCCTGCCCTGAACTGGGGTTCTTTTTTCCTTTGGAACAACCTTTTCGTTTCGTGAATAAAGTGTCCTTTGAAGTCTTTCTATACTACCCTCTTCTTCTCCTGGAGGCATGAGATAAATTATAAATCAAATAAAGGCTAAAAACTACAGCTGGCTTTCCTTTATGGCTCTGTTTATTACTTCCAAAATTTCCTTTTTATTCTCGGATATTTTCTCCAATAAGCTATCGCTCCACTCATTCACCTCTTCCAAAAATTGCCCTGACAAACTATCCAAGGTCACGTAACCTAAAAAATAGAGAACTCTTAGGACCATTAGCATTTCAAAAGCCTGCATTCTGGACTCTGGCAGGGTTTTGAGAAATTCGAAACCAGAGAGAACAAGACGGAAAATTTCTGGATGTGAATCCTCACCCACAATCATCTTCAAAAGAAAACTAGAGATCTGTGACAGAGTTTTGTGGCAATATTTTGGATAACCAAAATAAAAATTCTCCTTCTCTGAAACGTTCGTTAGTCGCCAACCATTTTTACCTTTGACACAAGAAACAGAAACATATGTGTAATCACCCAATGCCCCCTTTAGTTTTGAGGACGAAAGTCTGGCCGATCTTGCAGAGGCAGAGATAAGACCAAAATCGAGGGTCAAAATATACAAAAGAATATTGGCCTCACCAAAATTTGTTCTTTTTAGAATTATGCCCGGGGTGGTATAGACGTGATAAGACAAGGCTTTAATTTAGGACGGCAGAAACATAAGACGAGCCATTTTCGCTCTCGATTTTGTGCTTTTGGGTGTCTTTAGAAAAATTTATTTCAGAGACTTGAGTGACATTTTTTATCATCTTGCTGTGTTCTTCCACAACCGATTGATTTTCAGGACTGGTTGAAATAACTATTTTGATTTTTTCTTGTGGACGAAAGCCCTCAATTTTTCTCATATCTTGAATACCACGGATAAAATCCCTCGCCACACCTTCTTTCTTCAGTTCATCAGTGATCTTTGTGTCCAGTTCAACTTCACCTTCTTTTTTTAGTTTAATTTCTTTGACATTAACTTCGTCGGAAATAATACTCAAGTATTCCTTAGCCAAATCAAGAGCTACCGAGAGCGAAGCTAAAGGTTGTCTGACTTTTATTCCAGCTTTCTGGCGTAGATCAAGAGCCTTTGAAACAATTTCCCTGACACTTTCCATCTTTGAGAGCAGATCTTTGTCGGAAGAAGAGAGGCTTGGCCATGAAGCGAGATGAACACTTTCAGGATCTTTTTCTCCTCTAATTTTTTGGTAAATACTTTCGGCAAAAAATGGGGTAAATGGAGCCATGTATCTCAAGAGGTTATCCAAAACAAACAAAGTGGTCGACAGAGCCTCGGATTTATCTTTTTCGCTCTCCGACTTGAATCTATCTCTTGAACGCCTCAAGTACCAAGTAGAAAAATCATTGGTAAATTCTCTTATTTCCCTGGCTGGCTCAAAGATTTTGAAATTTTCCAACCCTTTTGTTCCCCTCTTTATCATCTCCGACAATCTAGAAATTATCCACCTGTCCAAAATGTTTTTACTTTTATCACTCGGCTTTACAGAAGAGTTTTTATAAAGCTCATAAAAGGAGAAAATATTAGAAAGAGGGTTGAAAATCTTTTTTATAAGCTCATCTACTGTTTTTTCATCAAAATTTTTCGAGTCCCCCGGTTGATTGACCGAGTACATCCATAGCCTCAGGGCATCGACCCCGTATTTATTCATCATCTCCCACGGGTCGACAACATTTCCAACAGATTTAGACATTTTTTTGCCTTCCTTGTCCAAAATATGACCAAGGCAAATAACATTTTTATAAGCCTTGCCTTTGTCCATCAAAACTCCTATGGCGTGGAGAGTATAAAACCAACCCCTAGTTTGATCTATGGCTTCAGATATAAAATCTGCAGGATATAAAAGTTTTTCCTTTGAAAAAGGATAGTGGTCCTGGGCAAAAGGCATGGCTCCAGAGTCAAACCAAACGTCTATGACCTCCTTTACTCTCTTTAAAGGTTTTCCACTCTCTGAAACCAATTCAACCTCGTCAATGTATGGCTTGTGCAAATCTACCTCAAAATCAGAATTATGGGGCAAATGTGAAAGCTCCACCTCTCTTATTTCAGCATTGAGAAGATTTTTGAAATCCCTCGTTTCTTGAAAAAGATTTTTATAAGAAAAGCCTTTGCACAGACTGCAGATAGCTCGACAAGGAGCCCCGTGGGAGATAACCAAAATATTTTTGTCTTTATATTTTTTATCTATCTCATACAAGAAGCCTCCGACTCTCCGTATAACATCTTTATAGGACTCTCCATCTTCAGTTTTAAACCCATATCTATCTGTGCTCGAGTTTCTAACTGCAAAAAAGTTCTCTAGGGGACGCCCATCAAATTTCTTGCCAACATTCCATTCGCTGAGCCTCGAGTCAACAAAAAGTTTATCGCCGCTGATTCCTACCTCTTTCATCAAAATTTCAGCCGTCTCTCTTGTCCGCGGGAATGGAGACATAAATATAATATCGATCTTTTTATCCTTCAAAGATCTGGAGTTTTTCTTTACCCCCTCCTTACCTGCTTCGGTCAGTGGGTTTGGATCGTTAAAGTTTGTGTTGAATATCTCC
>CAYUID010000020.1:0-2308 GCA_964444765.1 uncultured Candidatus Saccharibacteria bacterium | reverse complement strand
ATATTGCTCTCCGCTTGGCCATGTCTCATGATAAAAAATTTGTTTCCAGATTTTTTGGAATATTTTCTGATCTCATCCACGCTACCCACAGTTATTCTCTTACCCTCGTGGTCCTCCTAAATAGGAAGTGGTGTGCCCCAATATCTTTCACGAGAAAGCGCCCAATCTTTTATTTCCCTAAGCCACTCACCAAACCTTCCCTCCTTTATATGTTCAGGTTCCCAATTTATTTTTTCATTTTCTTTGACTAATTTATCTCGCAATCTAGACATCGAGATATACCATGAATCTCGAGCATAATAAATGAGAGGAGTTTTACATCTCCAGCAATGAGGGTAAGAGTGCTCATATTTCTCTTTACTGAAAAGTAACCCCCTGTGAGCTAAGTCCTTTATTATATCTACTGCCACTTCTTCATCCTTAACAAATCTATCTGATAGAAAATCCATACCATCCGAAAAATGACCATCATCCTTAACTAAATGAAATTTTGGTAGACCAATCTTCGTTCCAAGAACAAAATCATCCTGACCGTACATTACAGCAGTATGAACCACGCCAGTTCCCTCTTCCGTAACAACAAAGTCAGCCGGATAAACTTGATATGATTTTTGAAATGCTTCAGGATTCTTGTCTCTAAATTTATTTTGCAAGTAGGGATAAAGCGGCTCGTATTTTAGACCAACAAGATCTTTGCCTTTTTTATTTTCTACAATTTTATATTCGTCTTTACCAAAAATAGCTCCGAGTCTATCCTTGGCCAAAATAAACCTGACCAACTTTCCGGTACCCATATCCTTTTTCTCTATCTCGACGTAATCAATATCGGGATTTACAGCAAGAGCAACATTCCCCGGCAAAGTCCATGGTGTAGTTGTCCAAGCAATTATGGATGTGTTTGGCTTATCTTCAAGCCTAAATTCAGCTGTAACAGCCAGATCTTTGTCATCCTGATAACCCAGGGCCAATTCGTGTGAAGAGAGAGCCGTCCCACATCGCGGACACCACGGCAGAACTTTGTAGTCCTTGTACAAATGCCCATCTTCGTCCACTTTTTTTAGAATGTTCCAAATAGACTCGATGTAGTCGTTGTCATAAGTTATATAAGCATTTTTTTGGTCAGCCCAATATGCCATCCTGTCGGTAAACTCTTGCCAGAAACCTATGTACTCCCAAACGCTTTCTTTGCAAAGGCGATTGAACTCGGCGATGCCAAAATTTTCAATATCTTTTTTTGATGCAAATCCAAGCTTTTTTTCTATTTGAAGTTCAACTGGCAATCCATGAGTATCCCACCCCCCCTTTCGAGGCACATGATAACCTCGCATAGTTCTATATCGAGGAATAATATCTTTAAAAGCAAAAGGCTCCATGGTGTGAAAAACCGGTTTAGCATTAGCTGTGACAGGACCATCATAAAAAACAAAGTTGCCCTTGGGAGAGTCCTTCTCAAGAGTTTTCTCAAAAATTCTATTTTTTTTCCAAAATTCCAAAATGGCTTCCTCGCGAAGCGCTATTTCGGATTTATCTTTGTTTTCCATAAATAAAAATGCCTCACACGGAAATTACCGTGCAAGGACGAGTTCTTGCCGCTCGCGGTGAGCAGAGTCGAACCGTGGTACCACCTTGTTTTACCTCGCCGTAGCATTTATGCGAAGGCGGGCCTTATTACAGCTTTAACGGGCTTACCCGTCGGGTTCTACAGCCAAAAGGCTTCTTCCCAATGCTAGAGGTGATTAGGCGCTTACTCTTTGAGAAGATTTTATCACAAAAAATAAAATTTGAAAGTGACTCAGTAAGATAAATAGCCGTCTCTAAATGTTGACCAATTCTCACCAGGTCTCCCTCTTGCAAGACCAGTCAAGAAGGTCAATAGAGAAAGTGCTAAAAAAATCAAAAGAATAGATAAAAATAAGTAAAACTTTTTTGAGAGAGCCATTTTTGAAAAAAATATGCCCCGCCAAAAGCTACCACCATTGAAATAACAGAAAAAGGAAACGTAAAAAAAGCTAAAATAATTTCTCTCAATCCAAATGGGACAAAAAGACTAACCAAACCAGCTATATGTCCACCAACAGTCTCAACTTCATCTAAATACAAATATGACCAATATAATGATAAGTAAATAATAGTCAGAAAAATCCACCAAAACCAGATGGAACCTAAGTACTTTTTCATATTGATATTGTATCAAATTACATCCTTTCTGGAACTTTCATACCAAGGAGGTTTAGTCCAGAAGATATGACATTTGAAAAAGCCTCTGTGATGGCTAGTCTGTAAGGTGAATCTGAAATCTTCTCTCCAG
>CAYUID010000019.1:0-7677 GCA_964444765.1 uncultured Candidatus Saccharibacteria bacterium | reverse complement strand
AGACAATTTAAAATTTATAATGGTTGATCCAAAAAGAGTCGAATTGACCCTTTATAATAAAATTCCACATCTTTTGACTCCAGTCATAACTGATGCAAAGAAAACCATCTTGGCCTTGAAATGGGCGGCAAAGGAGATGGATAGGCGCTACGACGTTCTCCAGGCCGAAAGTCTTCAGAACATCGCTTCGTATCACAAAAATGTTCTTGAACCAGAATTAAAAAAAAGAAAAGGTAAAAAACCTGAAGAAGGTGAAAAGCAAATTGAGACTATGCCTTACATAGTAGTTGTCATAGACGAATTGGCAGACATTATGCAGGCTTATCCAAGAGAGTTGGAATCAGCAATCGTAAGATTGGCCCAAATGAGCCGAGCAGTCGGCATTCATCTCATACTTTCAACACAAAGACCTTCTGTAAACGTTATTACTGGTCTTATAAAGGCAAATATCCCATCACGTATTGCTCTCCAAGTAGCTTCACAAATCGATTCGAGAACAATTCTCGATATGAGCGGGGCAGAAAAACTTTTAGGAGCTGGGGACATGCTTTATCTTTCTGGAGAAATGAATCAGCCGCAAAGAATCCAATCGGCATATATTTCTGAAAATGAAGTTAAATCCGTTGCAAAATATCTTGTAGACAGTTATGAGGATGAAATACCTTCCGAGATAAATCTTAGCAGTGAAAATCAGAAAAATGCTATTTTTGAGGCAACACTAGATGAAAATTCTGGTGATGATGAAGATGAACTCTATGAAGAAGCAAGAAAAACTGTTCTTGAGGCCGGTAAAGCTTCGACTTCATACCTACAAAGAAAACTTGGTATAGGTTATGCTAGAGCCGCTCGCCTTATCGACATTTTGGAAGAAAAAGGTGTCATAGGACCAGGCTCGGGAGCAAAACCTCGAGAAATTTTGGGCGCCGCTGGACAAGCGAGAGAAGAATCGCCAGAAGAATAAAATTTGAAGAAAAATGCGTAGTGCGACCAAAATTTTGAGAATTTCCCTAATTTCGCTCTTAGTCATAATAATCGGCGGATATTCTCTTTTCCAGGCCAAAAAACTCATTTCTGGCCCAATAATAGAGGTTTATAGCCCAAAAAATGGCGAAACCTTGACCCAAGCCCTGATAGAAGTTGAGGGTCGGGCCAGGAACGCAGCCTACCTAAACCTTGACGACAGGCCAATATTTACGGACAAAACAGGATATTTCAAGGAAAAGTTGATTCTATCACCAGGCCTAAATATAATAAGGCTAGACGCACAAGACAAATTCAAAAAGTACACAGAAAAAAGACTCGAGGTAATTTTAAAAGAATATTAACAAAACTTCTTTCTCGCTATAGTTTTGCCAGAGACCGATCGTTTTTCCAGCGAAAAACTCTCTTGATTCTCGGCTGCAACTCGTCAATGAGCCAAGCAAGCTTGGACGTTGACGAGACCACGCTTGCAGCCTGCGAAGTCTCTGCCAAAACATAGCTCAATGAAGTTAAGATAAAAATGAAAACAAAACCAAAAGCTGAAAAGGAAGCGAAGGTTGAGAAAGTAAACATAGACAATACTCTTAGAGAAATAAAAACCAAATTTGGCGATGATGCCATCATGATGCTCGGAGAAAAGCCTCATGTTGACATAAATGCTGTTTCAACTGGCTCAATCGGTTTGGATGCCGCGCTCGGTGTTGGGGGTTTACCTAGAGGAAGAATAATCGAGATATTCGGACCGGAATCATCAGGTAAAACCACGCTTTCATTACATGTTATTGCTGAAGCCCAAAAGAAAGGCGGCATTTGCGCTTTTATTGACGCTGAACACGCCATGGACCCAGAGTATGCAAAAAGAATTGGAGTAAACATAGATCATCTTCTTATCTCTCAACCTGACAATGGTGAGCAGGCACTGGAGATCGTCGATTCCCTAGTTCGTTCAGGAAAAGTTGATGTTATCGTCGTTGACTCTGTGGCGGCTCTTACTCCAAAAGACGAGATCGAGGGAGACATGGGGGCGCATCACGTCGGAAAACAAGCCCGTCTTATGTCCCAGGCCCTCCGGAAACTGACAGCTATAGTAGCCAAATCAAAAACTATAGTTATCTTTCTAAACCAAATTAGAATGCAAATCGGTGTTATGTTTGGCAATCCAGAAACAACCCCAGGAGGAAAAGCTTTGAAATTTTATACTTCTGTTAGGCTAGACATTCGCAGAATCGCTCAAATAAAAAAAGGTGAGGAAGTCATGGGTGGTCGCATAAGGGTTAAGGTTGTCAAAAACAAAGTAGCCGCACCTTTTAAACAAACAGAATTTGATCTCATGTATAACGAAGGAGTTTCTCGCGAAGGAGAACTTATCGCTCTCGGAGAAAAAATGGGAATCATCCAAAAATCTGGTACAAGTTACAATTTTGGTGAAGAAAAATTGGGCCGAGGATATGACGCTACAAGACAATTTTTGAAAGACAAAGCTAATAGTAAAGTAGCTAACGCAATACTGAAAGAAATTCGAATGGGCTTAAAGAAAAATGGTGGATCAGTTGTGGCTACTGGTGGAAGTGAATCGGCTGAATAGTAACAGCTTGATTTTGCGGCTAATGTAGGCTACATTATCACCTGTTATGGCAATGCTAGACTATAGTGAAATAGTTGAGAGAAAATACATTGTTCTCGATGGAGAACCCTGGGAAGTTATCGACTCGCATGTTTTTAGAAAACAGCAAAGAAAACCTGTTAATGCTACGAAGCTGAAGAATTTGATGACAGGCAAAGTGACAGAGAGATCATTTCACGTTTCGGAAAAAGTCGAGGAAGCTGAGATTGATTCAAAAGAAGCAAAATATCTTTATAACAATCGCGGACAATTCTGGTTCTGTGATCCAAAAGACCCTTCGAAGAGATTTCAGTTGGAAGAAAATATAATTGGCGAGAGAGGAAAGTTTCTAAAAACAAATTCTATAATCGAAGTTTTATATTTTGGTGAAAGAGTTATTGGGGTTGATATGCCCATAAAAGTCGAGCTTAAAGTCGTCGAGGCTCATCCAGCAGTCAAAGGAAATACGGCTCAAGGTGGAACAAAAACAGTAAAACTAGAAACTGGGGTTGAAATCCAAGTGCCTATGTTTATAAAAGAGGGAGATATAATAAAAGTTAACACCGAATCAGGAGACTACACCGAACGAGTCGGAGGTAACAACTTTTAAGAAAAAATCCCCGGATACGGGGATTTTTTCTTATCTGCTTACAAAAGGAAGTAAACCCATGAAGCGAGCGCGTTTGACTGCAGTAGCCAAATTTCTCTGGTGTTTTGCCAAAGTTCCTGTTCTTTTTCGAGAAATTATACGGGCATGAGGGTTTAGAAACTTTTTCAAAAGCTCGACGTCTTTGTAGTCGATGTATTTTATATTATTTTCAGTAAAGTAACACTTTTTAGTATTCATGATATTTATTTAGAAAGGAATGTCTTCTGGATTTATTTCCTCCTCTGGGTACTCGATAGTATCCACGGCTTTCTTGTGATCCTCTTCTGGTGCTGGAGCAGAAAAACCACTTGCCGTTCCTTCTCGCCTTGGACCAAATTGAATTCTGTCGGCAATAATTTCAGTTCTGTATTTTTTTACTCCTGCTGCATCATCCCAACTCCTTGTCTGCATTCTGCCTTCAACCAAAATCGACGAACCTTTTTTCATGTATTGACCTACGATATCGGCTTGTCTACCAAAAACAACAACGTTGTGATAATCAACATTCTCTTGTTTTGCTCCGTTCTTGTCTTTCCAAACACGATTTGTGGCAACTGAGAAACTGGCGACCTTAACTCCACTCGGCAGAGCTTTAACCTCTGGGTCTCTGGTCAAGTTACCTATTACCATTGCTTTGTTTAGATACATGTTTTTGTTTTTATTCTGTTACAACTAGCTCATCTATACTTTTATCTATCTCTTCAGTCGAAGCCTTTGGCCCCTCGACTGCTTCATCAACGCCTAGGTTAAGAGGACTGGCTTTCACTCTCTCTCCTTGGCCAAGTTTCATCTTGCCAGTGAGCAAAGTATTCTCTCTAACTGTTTTTATAATCAAGTGCCTCAAAACTTTTTCGTTTGAGTCCATCAATTTTTTCACTTCTCCTATTCCCTCTTTTGCTATTTCAAATTTTAGCCAACCAAAATATGCTCGAGTAACTTTTTGTCTCGAAACTTGGGAAACTTTGGTCATCGGATAAGCTAGATCAATAAGGACTGGATCCTCAAAAGACACAACTGCACCGCCTTTGGATGTTATCGCTTCTTTTATGGAAGAAGCGTCCAGAGGAACTTGCCCTTCGGCAAGGGACGGAAGGAGAAGATAAGAGATTTCGTATATATTCTCTTTATCAGCCCTTTCTATGGTTTGTTTTTCCATGAGAAGAGACTACCATAGTGGCCCACCATCTGCAACAAGGGGAAAACGCTTTAAAACATTGTCAATCATAGCTTTTTTGACTTTCTCTGGTGGCTCTTCTTTTATCTCGGCAATTCTTTTGACAATATATGGCACGTAGAGCGATGAATTCCTTTTTCCTCTATAAGGCACAGGGGCAACAAACGGTGCGTCTGTCTCGGACATAATCATATCGAGCGGAGTAAATTTTATAAGTTCATCATAGTTAGAAGTAAAAGTAATAACTCCAGTGAAGGAGACTGAAAAACCAATCGACAATAATCTTTTCAAAATACTCAAATCCCCAGCAAAAAAGTGTGCATTGCCTCGCAGTTTTGAACCAACAATTTTAGAGTGATGCTCCAATATTTCCAGTGTATCTAGATATGCATCCTGTGTACCCTTGCTACTTCTTATGTGAAGCATCAAAGGTAAATCTTTTGAAATGGCCAGATCAATGTGGTATTCGAAAACAGTTTTCTGGATTCTCTTCATATTCAGATCATCGGCAGACATTCTAAAATAATCCAAACCACATTCGCCTATTGAGACCACCTTTTTTTGGTCGTCCAAATCAACTATCCTCTCATCAAAAACAGAATCTTTGTTCAGCTCCTCTGGATGCTGGCCAATGCAGGCAAATAAATTTCCATGTTTCTCTGTTAGTTTTAAAATCTGTTTGGCTGAATCAAAACCAGTTGAAACTAGGATTGAACCTATCTTCTCCTTTTTCATTTTCTCAATCTCCTCTTCCCTATCTTTGTCGTACTCGGGGAAATAGAGGTGAGAATGAATGTCAAAATATTCAAACATTATTCTTTTCTTAAAAAGAGAGGTTTCTCTGGAGATTTATTCGATTTGATTAGATTTTTTATTATTACTGATGTGTCTGGCATAAATGGTTCAAGGTGTAGTGCTAATCGATATAGCTCAACAAGTAACTTCTCAATGATTCTTTCGCCTTCTTCTTTATTTTCTTTTATCAGTTTAAATGGTTGCTCTTTCTGTATAAATTGATCTAAACCAGAAGCTTTTGACCATATCAAATGAATAGCATCCTTTATACAAAATGAGTCCATTAACTCTTTTAGTCTGTCATAAATAGTATCTTCTTCCGCTTTAACATTCTCAACAATAATTGGTGACTCTTTAAAATTTGTCTCTGCCATTTTCATTATCCTGGAGACGAGATTACCTAAACCATTTGCAAAATTTGCATTGTAAGTCAGATCAAATCCTTCATTTTTTACATTAATATTTACATCGGTATCTTCAAACTGATTAACACCACACATCATTGCTCTAAAAGGATCTAAGCCATAAGCTTTTATCATAGCCCCAGGAGATATTACATTTCCAACACTTTTTGACATTTTGTTTCCTGCAGAATTAAGAAAACCATGGTAGACAATATGTTTAGTAAATGGCAACCCAGCAGATTTAAGCATTCCCTGCCACATAATAGATTGAAATTTTATTTGATCTTTACCAGCAAATTGGACGGCATCTCCGTTCTCCCAAAATTTTTTGAAATTTTCACCACCTGGCCAGTCGAGAGTAGAAATATAACTCGTAAGGGCATCGAACCAGACGTACATAACTTGGGTATCATCATTTGGCACAGGAATTCCCCACGGCAATTTTGTTTTATTTCGAGAAATACTAAAATCCTCTATTTGATCCAAAATAGAGATTGCCTCGTTTCTACGTTTATTTGGAATGATTGAATCTTTTCTTTGTAAATATTCTCTAATATCTTTTCTGTATTTCTGAAGATTAAAAAAATAATTTTCTTCTTCGATTTCCAGAAGTTCTTGATCGGGATGATTTGGACACCTACCGTTTACTAAATCCGATTCTCTTACGAATGCCTCATCGCTCACACAATATAGACCCTTATATTTTTTCTTATAGATGTCACCGTTCTCTAAACATTTCATCCATAGAGCCTGGGCAGCTTTTACATGTTTCTCATCGGTTGTGCGAATAAAATGTAGACTTTCGTCTAATCCTAATTGAGTTTGAAGTTCTTTAAATTTTCTGGCATATTCGTCTACATAATCTTGAGAATCTTTTCCAGCTTCAATAGCTTTGCGGTAAATCTTTAGCCCATGTTCGTCTGTCCCAGTATTAAAGAATACATCATAACCTTGAGATTTTTTCCATCTAGCAATGATATCTGCTTGAATTAATTCCATAGCAAAACCGACATGCGGTTCAGCGTTAACGTATGGCAAAGTAGTAGTGATATAAAAAGACTTTTTCATTTTTGATAATCGAGAAAGATTATCGAGATTTCATCATCTCAACCCTCTCGATTTTATCCTTCTCAAGATCGCTGAAAAATTCGATGAGGATAGATGCTAGCGGCACAGAGAGAATAAGGCCCATGAGACCAGCTAGTTTGAATCCCGCTGTCAAAGCAATGATTGAAACTATTGGAGAGACACCAACAACTTTTTTCACCACCAACGGATAAATGAGTTGATTTTCGAATTGGTGAACGATTATATAGAGACCCATGACAACAACAGCAAAAGAAAGCCCACCAGAGGTGAAAGCGATGAGTATGGCTGGAATTGAAGCCAAGATTGGACCAAAAAGAGGAATGATTTCGAAAACTGCGGCGAGAACGGCCAGAAGTAGAGCATTCGGTACATTTACGATGAGAAGTCCGAGATAAACCAGCATGCCGATTATAATGGCCAGAACTAATTGTCCCTGCATCCAGAGACCAATTTTTCTCTGGGACCTCTGCCAAAGCGAAATAATGTATCTCTCATGCCTCAAAGGTGTTATAGCCTTGAGAGACTTGCCCACCCCATCGTCTTCCACAGAAAGATAAAAAGACAGAACAATGGTAAGGATGAAACCTAGGATACCTCCGAAAAGATTGGCGATTGTGCCAAATGTGTTCGAGGAAATATTTGTGATTATGCTATTTATCTCCCCTATAACTTTTTCCAATGTTGCACTATTTGTTAGACCGCTGACTATCGGCTGAGAAGATAGGAAGTCGTTTTGAGCGATACTATTTGAAACTACGCTAGCATTGAAATATGTCGGGAAATTTCTTAAAAGATCACTCGATTCAGAAAGAAGAGGTAAAAGAAGGAAAAATACTGCTAGTATTATAAAGGCGCCAATAGAAAGGTAGATGAGAATGATAGCAAAAAGCCTCGGCACCCCCCTCCTTATAAACCATTGAGCGGCCGGCTCAACCGCAGAGGCTACGACGATAGAAAGTAAGACGACCAAAACCAAGTCTTT
>CAYUID010000018.1:5048-7716 GCA_964444765.1 uncultured Candidatus Saccharibacteria bacterium | reverse complement strand
TTTGTGGGGAACATAAGGAGAGAAATAAAAAGGAGCTTGTGGTAGCGCCGCAAATTAAGCCGTTTTGTCTAAGTTTTCATTACTTGAGGGTAAACCAAAAAAATCTTGGCTGGCTTCCTCAACTCCGTAAATGGTTCCACCATAAGGATTTTCGTTGAGGTACATACTCAAAATCTGGTCCTTGGTCAAAATTTTCTCTAATTTAAGGGCCAGGACCAATTCTTTTAATTTTCTAGCTGGACTCTTGTCATCAACTAAAAGTGATTTTTTCACTACCTGCTGGGTTATTGTCGAACCACCCTGGGTAAATTTTAGAGTCAAAATATCGACAAGTATTGCTCGCAGAATAGAAGTTGGCTTTACCCCGTGATGGGTATAAAAATCCTTGTCTTCGATCGAGATAGTGGCGTCCTTGATATACTTGCTTATCTGGTCAACGGGAACAATCGTTCTTTTTGTATTTTGGTAGACGTCATAGAGGAGAATTTTGCCTGTCGAATCATAGATTTTGGTTGATTGGCTGACTTTCCTCTCTTCAATTGTGTCCAAAGAAGGGATTTGAAAGGTCGAAACCCATATAAGGAGGAATCCCAAAAAAACCATCCCGCAGGACAGTAAGAAGAGCAAAATATTCCTTTTGCCGTGTTTACGGAGGGTTTTTATCACGATTCTTATTCTAACACATATATGTTAGAGTATGTTTATGTTTTTTTCTAAGGTAGAAGTCTCCAAAGATAAGGATAAAATCGATAACCTTCTCTCTCGGGGGGTTGAGAGGATCTATCCCGGGAAGGATGAGTTAAAAGGAGTCCTTCTCTCGGGCAAAAGGCTAAGAATTTACCAAGGATTTGATCCAACCGGTGACAAACTCCACATTGGTCACATGGTTGGTCTAAGAAAGCATAGACAGTGGCAGGATCTGGGCCACGAGGTCATTTTTCTTATAGGAGACGGTACAGGCCAAGCCGGGGACCCATCTGGCAAAAAGAAAACCAGGGAGAAATTTTTTACAAAAGAGGAATTGAGGGAAAATTCCAAAAATTATGTCAGCCAGGCTGGAAAAATTGTTCGGTTCAACGGTCCAAACCCAGTAAAGATAATGTATAACAGCGAATGGCTAAACAAACTAAATCTTGTAGACATTTTAAATATTGCTCAAAATTTCTCCGTTCAACAGCTTATTGAAAGAGATATGTTTCAAGAAAGACTAAGAGCTGGGGAGTCAATTAACCTTAGAGAATTTCTCTACCCTCTGCTTCAGGGCTACGATTCCGTAGCAATGGATGTCGATCTCGAAATGGGAGCAACAGATCAGACTTTCAATATGCTTGCCGGGAGGACACTTATGAGGCTGATGAAAGGTAAGGAGAAGTTTGTTATGACCACTCCACTTTTAGTTGATTCAAAAGGGGTAAAAATCGGTAAAAGTGAGGGTAATGTTATAGCTCTGACGGACGAGCCAAACGATTTGTTTGGCAAAATCATGTCTTTACCAGATGATTCCATAATCCAAATGTTCACTCTCCTTACTGATGTCCCAGAGAAAGAAATTTCTACTTTTGATATAAAAAAGAATCCACTTGAATTAAAAAAGCGAGTTGCTAGATTAATTGTCTCTGATCTTTATTCGTCGGACTTGGCAAAAAAAGCTGAAGAAGCTTTTGAAAACACTTTCAGCAAAGGAAACATACCAGAAGATGTAAATGAAGTTTCTGTTGAGGAGGGTACTCTTCTTGTTGATCTATTAATGTCCAAAGGAGTGGTCTCATCAAAATCAGAGTTTGCCAGGTTGGTTTCAGAGAAGGCTATTAGAAAACTTTCGCCTTCTGGAGAAGAAATAAAAATCGTCATGAATTCAGCTCTAGCACAAAACGGCTCTTACAGGATTGGTAAAAAAAGATTTATAATAATAAAAGTAATGTAAAAAACCCGTGTCTGGATTCCCCTACCATTCAGGTTCTTCTTTCTCGTCGTCCAGTTCGAGGTCAGCTAACTCATCAAGGGATTCTTCTTCATCATCTACCGTCCCCTCTTCATCCGTCGGGTTTTTCGGTTTTTTCTTTCCTTTCGCTTCAGTCTCATCTGCTTCATCATCGTGAGCTTCGTCTTCTTCGAAATCGTCATCGTCTCTACTATTTTTTGGGTCAAAAACATCATCCATGTTTTTAGAATTATTTACTGGTTGCACATATTTTTACCAAATTCTATTTTTTTTGCAAAGCCAAATTGAGGGCGGTTTTGTGGATAACTACAGGTTTTGATTAAAATTGTCTTTTCAGCACCTTTAGGTATAGTACCTATATGTTTATTGACGAAATTACTCTTAATATATGGGCTGGGGACGGCGGAGACGGTATTGTCTCTTGGCGAAACGAGAAGGGTTTGGACAGTTCCGGTCCTGGCTGAGGGGCTGGGGGGATGGACGGCGTTGGGCGGTGTGGCTGTGAGGTTTCTTGCCAAGCCAGGGGGATTGGTCGCGTTCGCGGTCGCGCTGGCGTTTGTCGGGCGGGTGGTGGTGTTCGCGATTTTTGCCTGATCGCCGATGTCGATCTGCACGGTGATAAGGTCGCCGATCTTTGCGGCTCTGGGATCACGGAAGAAACTGGAGCCGCCTTGCCACAGCGAATTCGGCTGGCTCGCGCTCAGCGTCGGCGGCGGCATCGGCATC
>CAYUID010000018.1:0-5038 GCA_964444765.1 uncultured Candidatus Saccharibacteria bacterium | reverse complement strand
GCCGGCAAGAACCTTACACTAGAGGTACCAGTGGGTAGTGTTCTAAAAAACAAAAAAAGTGGAAAAGAAGTTGAAGTTTTGGAAGAGAAAGAAATTCTTTTTCTTCGAGGTGGTAAGGGCGGATACGGCAACAGCCACTTTAAAGGTCCAAAAAACAGAAGACCAAAACAATTTACAGAAGGTAAGGAAGGTGAAGGGGGAGAATTTTTTATTGAACTTAAGCTTGTAGTAGACCTCGGGTTAGTTGGTTTTCCTAATGCTGGGAAATCTTCTCTTTTAAATGCATTAACTGCGGCCAAAGCTAAGGTCGGAAGTTATAAATTTACTACTCTTACGCCGAATCTAGGCGATTTATATGGATTTATTTTAGCCGATATTCCGGGGCTTATAGAGGGCGCTTCGAAAGGAAAAGGTTTGGGTTACAAATTTCTAAGACACATTTCTAGAACAAAAATGCTTCTTCACTGTATTTCTTGCGAAAACGATGATCCAGTAAACAGTTATAAGATTATAAGAGAGGAACTAGGCGAATTCGACAAAGCGCTGTTAAAAAAGCCAGAAATTATCGTTTTGACCAAAACCGACCTTCGAAGTAATTTAGAGGTAAGAACATATATAAATTCTTTGAATAAAATAGGTCCGCAGGTTTATTCAGTTTCTATAATTGATGACGATCTTCTGAAGAAATTTAGAGATAATTTAGTAAAAAGTCTTAAAAATATATAATATAAACTGATGAAAGAATACAAACTAACTGTGGGTCTAGAGATTCACTCGGAACTCAAGACCAAAAGCAAGATGTTTTGTGGCTGTAAAAACGATCCGGATGAGAAAAATCCGAATGTTAATGTCTGCCCAATTTGCATGGGCTACCCAGGTACTTTGCCTGTAATAAACAAAGAAGCGGAAAAAAAGGTCCTCCTGGTTGGCAAGGCAATCGGTGCAAAACTGGCTGATTTTACCGAGTTTGATAGAAAGAATTACTTTTACCCGGATATACCAAAAGGCTACCAAATAAGTCAGTACAAATACCCACTTGTCTCTTGTGGGGTTTTGTCTGGTGTTGAGCTGACACGTATTCATTTGGAAGAAGATACGGCCAGATCAACACATGATACTGGGGAAGAAAGTTTGGTTGATTTTAACCGTGCAGGATTGCCGCTTATGGAATTGGTTACGGAGCCAGTCATCCACACAAGTATTGATGCAGTAAATTTTGCCAAAGAACTTCAACTACTTTTACAGTACCTAGATATCTCGGATGCAAATATGGAGAAAGGGGAGATGAGAATAGAAGCCAATGTCTCTATTTCCAAAGATGAATCATTTGGTACAAAGGTTGAGGTAAAAAACATAAATTCATTCAAAGCAGTTGGAAAGGCAATCGACTTTGAATTAAAGAGGCAGTCCGATCTTCTGGATAGGGGAGAGAAGGTTGTGCAGGAAACCAGGGGATGGGATGAAAACAAATCTGCCACTTTCTCTCAAAGAGGAAAAGAAGACGCTCACGACTACAGATATTTTCCTGATCCAGATTTACCGAAACTGCTTATTAGTGAAATAAAAGATTTCTCTCACCCCGAACTAGAAAAATCTTTGAAAGAGACCCCAGCTGAAAAAAGATCGAGGCTCAAAAATAATTTTGGCCTAAAGGAAAGTGATATAGAAGTTTATGCCGGTAACAAGAAAGCCTCCGATTTTTTTGAACAAGTATCAAAAGAACTTTCTCCTGACTTTGTTCAGACAGTTTCAAATTACATTATCTCTGATTTGGTTGGTCTATCAAAAACCACAGATGAAGATTTCTCGCTCGGTAAAGTTACTAGAGAAAATTTCGTTGCTTTAATGATGATGGTTAAAAAGGGAGAACTATCATCCAGAGGAGCAAAAGACATTCTGAAAGTTTTGTTCGAAGTTGGCGGAGATGCTGATATGATCGCTAAAGATAGGGGACTAACCCAGAAGAGTTCAGAGGAAGAAGTAAAAAAATTAGCTGAAAAAATTCTAAAGGAAAATCCAAAATCTGTAGAGGAATATAAAAATGGCAAAGAATCTCTTCTACAATTCTTTATTGGTCAGGGAATGAAAGAGAGCAAGGGTTCGGTTAATCCAGAATTACTAAAAAAAATTATTTTGGAGATGCTTAGTAATTAGTGAAAAAGCTTCAAAAAACCATCTATTGACAAGGTGGTTTTTTGTTTTCTATTGATCATCCTTTAGGTGCTTAACTATGAGCTTTCTGACCTCCTTTTTGGTGCTTTTTCGAAGGCCAGTACCTGCCTCAATTTCTCTTATTACATCCTCCAAATCCTCTATCTTGTAGACCCTATAATTGTTCATAGGATGCCTATAAGCCTTGAGCTTCCCCTTGGCATCCCAGTTTCTTAAAGTCAAAGGGGATACGTTAAGGATTTTTGATGCTTGTTTGATTGTTATGTATAGGTTACTCATAATTAGTTTTATAAACATTACTAAACATTCATACTAATGATATAAAGTTTATAAAATGTTATCAAGCTTCATTGTTGATAACTTTTTTTAAATAAAATTTGTAATTACTTGCCCGCAAATTTATTTATTTAGATATTTAGCTAAAATTTGGCTAAAAATAAGCACGGTTTTTTGTTAAGAAATTAGTCATCTTATGTGAACGAAAGACCCATTTGTGGGAGTATTCTCTCTCGATGATTTTTACAGAATTCTTTTTCAGTTTCTCTATAATTTTCTTCATCTCGGCTATCCGAGAAAATGTTTGCTATCCACATATTTTTCCATTTTTAGTGATGTTGGAACGATATAATTTTATTGATGGATTCAGGTCTATTTTTTGAAAACAAAAAATATATTTCTGTAAAACAAGCCAGCAGCATAACTGGCTACTCAAAAGACTACGTTGGCCAACTTTGTAGGCAAAATAAGATTGATTCAAAGAGGATTGGGAGAGTTTGGTACGTTGGTGAAGAATCAATTCTAAAATATAACTCAAGTGGAGAAGAAAAAATTGAAGAAAAAAATGTTGTTTCTCCATCTGTCGAAGAAAAATCTCGTCCATCCGAGATTTTAGAAAGCCCTAAGATAAAGGATTTCTCGGATATTAAGGTTTCTAGAAATTTAAAGGATTATCCAAAGTTTTCTCCAGCCACACCTCTTCCTAGTAAATTTGATCAGGCCATTCATGAATTTCTCTTTTCTTCTGACAAGAGCTTAGTAAAAAGCCTTCTCCCTCTTACCCTAGCTTTCGTCCTGACCCTCGGACTGTTTTCTGCCAAAAACTTTTTGGTCAGCGAGACTGGTGGACCAAAGAGTCTGAAAGGAGTGGTCGCCGCCCTAAAAAGTGGTTTTAGCTCTAACAGCAAGTTTTCGTTTCTAGCGGCTGCAGCTGACGCCTTATCTTCTGATCTCAATGCCATCGATCACTCTGGAGTAGTGGTTTACAAAGAAATAAATAGTTTGTTCGAAAGCGGTTACTTAACCCTAGCAAGCCTTTTTGGTAAACCATCTTCATTTAACACTACCCACGTTGCACAAAACACAAATACTTATGCGACACCAGCAGCAACTACTCCAACTCCTACAAAACCAAAAATTACTTATCTAACACCGACCAGTCCAATAGTTGCAGGAAGTCAACCAAAAGTTGTCAGTACAACAAACGTTACAGAAAGAATAATTGAAAAAGTTGCACCATCTGACATAACTCGTGCAGAAGTTCTGCAAATGCTTCAGGAAATGAACAACAACTTCATGTCCAAACTCTCCCAACTTTCAACGGGCAGTGGTGGTAATGTCACGAACATTTATCAAGAAATTGCTGGCAGTCAAAGAATTGATCAGCTAAATGGAACGGTTATTAATAATCCGACAATAAATGGGGGTTCTTTAAATGTTAACAGCGCCTCATTCACTAGCTTATCTGCAACCTCAGCTGGGCTAGGCACAACTTCTATCACCAACTTAACTGTTACGAATACTTCAACATCAACATTTGCTGGCGGCATCACACTTAATGGCGGTTGTATTTTAGTAAACGGAAATTGTTTAGGAAGCGGTAGTGGATCACCAGGAGGTGGCAGTGGTCAGGTTCAATTTAATTCAAGTGGAAATTTTGGTGGTTCAGCCAATTTTGTCTGGGATAATACAAATTCTAGACTCGGTATAGGCACCTCTTCTCCTTATCAGATGCTATCTGTGGCCGGTAGTGTTGTAGCCAATACATTTATCGCCACAAGTACTGCCACATCAACATTTGTTGGAGGTATTTCAACAAATCTTCTCTCGGTTACTTCAACGATTGCAACATCAACTTTTGCTAATGGCATAAATCTTACCGGAGGATGTTTTTCTGTAAACGGAAATTGTTTCTCTGGGGGGTCAGGCATTACTCTTCTCGGTCCTTTGAATCAAACTAGCGGCGGTCCAACAATCACACTAGCGACATCGACTAACACAACAAACGGTTTAACTTCAGCACTAACTATTGTTGGCTCTGGTGCTACCATGACTTTCACCCCATCACTTTCCGGAATACTTTCTATCGCTGGTGGTGGAACAGGTTGGAGCAGTCTTCAGTCGAACACAGTTCTTTTGGGAAATGGAAGTGGGGCAATCGCCACAACTGCTCCTGGCACAGATGGACAAGTTCTGGCTCTTGTTAATGGAGTTCCAACTTGGCAAGCAACCACAACTCTTTCAACCATCTCTGGAGTTTTATCTGTCGCAAAGGGTGGAACAAACGCCACTTCATTTGCTTCAAATTCCATCGTTGTTTCTAATGCTTCTGGTAACACTCTTATTGCAACAGGCAGTCAGCTAACTGTTGGATCAATTATTTCCACAACAACAAACACTTCTTACTTTTTGGGTAACCTAGGAATTGGTACAACAACTCCGTCAGCAACTTTAGCTATCGACTCCGTTGCAGGACAAAATTTCTCTTTTTGGGTTGGATCAACTACAGCTCCTTGGCTTAGAGTTTCGAACTCTGGTTTTGGCACAACTACTCTCTCTGGCCTGACTATCGCTAACGGCCAAGCTACCT
>CAYUID010000017.1:0-8011 GCA_964444765.1 uncultured Candidatus Saccharibacteria bacterium | reverse complement strand
AACAGAAACAAAAAAAATACGTTAAAGTTTAATATTGAAATCGTTATTAAAGGAAGCTATATATTTTCTAAAAATAATTACCAATAAACTTTCCTCCGGATTAAAGTTCTGTCGAGACTCCGAACAGACGAGCACCAGGCAACACAAGATGGTAGGTTTAGATATGTTTTTCCCGATACTGGGGAATTTATTGACCTCCGTGTTTCCATTGTCCCAACTTATCACGGTGAAAATGCAGTTTTGAGACTTCTTTCAGACAAAGCAGAATATTTTACACTCGAGTCTCTCGGTTTTTCTGAAAAAGATAGAGAGAAAATAAAAAAAGCTTTGAAAAAACCGAATGGCATGATCCTCTCGACTGGCCCAACAGGCTCGGGGAAGACAACAACACTTTATACTTTGATAAAAATGCTGAACTCTGCCGACGTCTCGATCATCACTATTGAGGATCCGATCGAATACGCTGTGAGTGAAATAGAGCAGATACAAGTTAACAACAAAACAGGCCTGACTTTTGCTACCGGTTTAAGAAGTATTCTCCGTCAGGATCCAAACATCATCATGGTTGGTGAGATTAGGGACGCTGAAACCGCTAGTATTGCAGTTAATACTGCTTTAACCGGCCACCTTCTTCTCTCGACTCTTCACACAAACGACGCCGCCACAACTCTGCCACGACTTCTCGATATGGGTATAGAGGAATACCTCGTTGCCTCGACTGTTAGCCTAGCAATTGGACAAAGACTGGTCAGAAAAATTTGTCCTCACTGCAAAGAAAAAATGAAACTAACTGAAGCGATGAAAAATAGCCTCCTGGAGACACCTTGCGGTAAAATGATTGAAGATGGAATAACTCTATACAAAGGTAAGGGTTGTGAGGAGTGCAGTGATAGTGGATATTTGGGAAGAATTTCAATAAACGAAGTCCTGGTTGCTGACGATGATGTTAGGGACGCCATTTTGAAAAAAGCTTCGTCGAACGATATCAGAAACATTGCCATTCAAAAGGGCATGACTACGATGCTCGAAGACGGTTATGCGAAAGTTTTGAAAGGAGAGACAACAATAGAAGAGATTTTACGGGTTATCCACGAATAAAAACATGGACAAGAGAGAAAATAAAAACAAAAAAACTAAAAAACAATTTCTCTCCAGACTAAAAGAGACTGCTCTCATCCGTTTCGGTGTCAAAGACCAAGCTTTTTTTGCTAAAAGATTAGCCTTTTTGACCAAAGCCGGCATTCCGGTTTTGGAGAGCCTAACAATGATAAGGGACCAGACCAGAGGCAAAGGCTATGGCAAAGTTTTGGACTCCATCATAAATGACGTCTCGAACGGGCAGTATCTCTCAACCGCCATGACAAAATATAGAAATCTTTTTGGAGATTTTTCTATCAATATTATCAGTTTTGGTGAGACGGGAGGAATCTTGAGTGAGAATTTGGAATATTTGGCAGATGAATTGAAGAAAAAACACGCCCTAAAAAAGAAAGTTATTAGCGCATTCATTTACCCTGCTATCGTAACGATTGCCACTTTAGGAATCACCGCTTTTCTTATGATCTACCTTTTTCCAAAAATAATTCCAATTTTTTCATCCATTCATATGGAACTTCCTCTCTCGACCAGGATCGTTATGTTTGCCAGTAACTCAATCCGACACTACGGCCTTCTTATTTTAGGAATAATTGCTTTAATTTCCATAGGAGTAACTGTTTTGGTCAAGAAAAATAAATCTTTTCATTTTTATTTTGATAGTTTAATTTTAAAAACTCCAATTCTCGGCACTATTGTCAAATACTACAACTTGGCAAATGGTACTAGAACAATGGGACTTCTTCTTAAAAGCGGTTTGCCTGTCAGCGAAGCCCTTCCGATTGCTGGAAAAACCTCGACAAACCTAGTTTACAAAAGAGAATTCACCCACCTTTCGGCTGTAATAAACCGCGGTGAGAAGATGTCTGTGTATCTGAACAAAAGAAGAAAACTTTTTCCTGATGTTATACCCCAGATTGTTTCCGTCGGAGAGAGAAGTGGAAACCTTTCGCACTCTCTTATATACCTTTCCGAAATGTACGAAGCCGAAGTAGAGGATTTTACCAAAAATCTCTCTGGTCTTATCGAGCCTATTCTAATGATCTTCATGGGTCTCATGGTTGGATTCATAGCCATTTCCATCATTACTCCAATATACGGCATCACTCAACACCTCCAAGTTAAATAAGTCTATGAAAAAAGAAAAGGTAAAACCAAATTCTGGCTTCTCACTCATTGAGACCATGGTAGTCATAGGTATTTTTTTAATCATCTTTAGTTTTGGTCTGGTTTTCACTTTGAATTCTTACAGGAGTTACTCTTTCAATGCAGAAATCACCACCATCGTCAGTGTCTTGGAGAAAGCTAGAAGTCGGGCCCTAACAAATTTATATCAGTCACCTCATGGGGTTTGTTTTATCTCATCAAACTATGTTATTTTTCGCGGAACCACTTGCACACCTGGAGCCCCTACCAATGAACTGGTCTCGGCAAGCAAAAAAGTCTTTGATGCTTCAAACTTCTCCACCACTTTTCCAACGATTGTATTTGAACAGCTCTCCGGGACAACAACTGGCGGCACGATCACGGTAACCGACGGAACAAAAACCACAACAATCGTCATAAATAATGAAGGAAGAATAAATTGGTAAATATGAGACAAATTAAAAGAAACAAGGGCAGTTCGACACTAGAAATCCTCATCGCTTTTACTGTTCTTATTCTCTGTATAAGTGCTGTTATTTCTGTTATTTTTGGCAATCAGTCCGTCACGGTTGATTCCCAAACAAATAATGAGGCTCTCTACCGTGCACAAAAAGTTTTGGAGGAGGCCAGAGCTAGGTCTAGATCGGATTTCGCATTAGTTACACCGTTTTCTGCCACAGAGAAAATTGGACCGATTAATTATTCAAAACTTCTAGAAGTTAGGCAGATTGATTACTGGACTATCCAAGCCACTAGTACTATCACTTGGAACACAAATGGTAAAAATCAAGGTATTTCTCTTTCAACTCTTTTCACAAATCCATACACAAGCGGCGGCGGAACATGTAGTGCTATTCTTTCCGGTGATTGGAAAAATCCATCTGTCACAAGCTACGAGTTCGGCAAAGACCTTCTCGGAGATCCGTCTAGCGGCTTCCCTATCACTGCAATAGATGTCTATAAAAATAGACTTTATGTTTCCGTCAACAATTCGAACGGGAACAATTTTCCTGATTTTTTTGTTTTTGACATCTCAGATCCACTCATTCCAAGCTTAATCACAAGTATGGACAACGACATAACGACAAAATTGGGCCTGAACGCTATTGTCGCCACAGATAAATATGCTTTTGTTGCCAATTCCAAACAATCAGATTTCTCTTCATGCTCATCCCCATCATGCGGCCAACTTCAGGTCATAGATTTGACTGTTACTCCACCGTCACCAGTCAAAACTTTTAAAATTCCAGGAGTAACTGGAAAAAACGGCCAGGCCATAGGTACAAGTATGGCTTTGAAAAACAGTATGCTCTATTTCGGGTTGGCCAAAACTCAAAGTGGACCCGAATTTAACGTCATAGATGTAAGCAATCCAATAAATCCGGTTTATAAAGGTGGATATTCAGTTGGAAATGCAGTCAATGCAATATATGTAAGAGGCAACTACGCTTACATTGCTACACCTAATGCCGAAAACATGACAATAATCGACGTCAGCAATCCTGCAAACCCATTTCGTGCTGGAGGCTTCACTCCACCCGGAGGAAATAACGGAGAAAGCGTAACGGTTATTGGTGGCAAAACTTATTTGGGAAGAACTTTTGGAAGCAACGAGTTTTACATTCTCAATACTGCTAATCCAGGATTTGTCTCTGTAATAGCTGCAAAAGATACTGGGGGAGGAAACGACACAAGTATAAACAGTATTTTCGTCAGGGATTACTTAGCCTTCTTTATAACCAATGCTCAGTTCCAAGTCTGGAATATTGCTGATCCAAGCAACATTTACCCTTGGACACCAAGCCAAGTAACCACTGAATTCAAAGATTTGCCCGGTGGAAAAGGCACAGCTATGGATTGCCAAGGAAATTATATCTATGTCGGCTCTTTACCAGCCAATGACAAAGGCTTCATTTCCATAATCACCGCTAACTAATGAAAAAAACTTTGCAAAATGGCTTTACTCTTGTGGAGACGATGATATACATTGCTCTTTTTACTGTTATCGTCACTGCTGGGTTCGTTTCAGCTTATAGTCTTATAGACAGCGCAGGTAAACTCAATACAAAAACTAGCGTGGAGGAAGAAGGAAATTTTGTTTTGAGAAAAATGGATTGGATTTTCTCTGGAATTTCGACAACCACACCAATAATTATCGGAGGGGCCGGCTGTAATCAAAATGTCACAGTAGTAAAAATAAATTATCCTTACAATCCAGTTGTTTTAAGACTAAATCTCTCTGGCGGAGTAAATTATATTGAAATAAAAAAAGCTTCTGGACCATATATTCCCCTCACAACAGCAAATGTCTCTGTCTCTTGCCTAAAATTTGATTTCATTCCTGCCTCTCTCGGCTCTCCCTCTGGAATTACAGCCACTACAACCATAAACGGCATTGATTTTGCCACAACAAAGTATGCAAGAAACTAGACTAGCAATTAAAAAAGAAAATGGATTCATCGCTCTCGTCTCGGCCATCATCATGTCTGCAGCCATTCTGATTATTATCACAGCACTTTCCTTAAATGGTTTTTATGACAGAGGAAATATATTGGACTCAGAATTAAAAGAAAGGTCCCTCTCCCATGCCGAGGCCTGCATTGACTACGGAATATTTCTCATCTCAACAAATGTTGTCCATCTCTCCACTACTTCAATGCCAGTGGGTCAGTATCAATGTGCCCTAGGACCAATTCCTGGACCGACACCATACTCTGGAGTCAAAATTTTCTATACCCAAGCCAGTACTTCAAATTATTTCACTACTCTAAAGGTCAGTGTCGACTCTGGCACCTTTGAAACCACTTCATACGAGGAAATCACAACCTATTAGAGAATTCTGGCAAGCTTAACAAAGACTTGCTTTGGTGCTAGATTTGTCTTGTCTAATTAGAGTTTTATTACAAAATTAATTTTGTCATTTTTTATGAAAAAAGTAGCTCAAAATAAGGGTTTTACTCTTATTGAGATTTTGGTGGTCATAGGCATCATCGCTATTTTGGCCACAATTGTTATCATTGCCATTAACCCAGCTAGACAATTTGCTCAAGCTAGAAACACACAAAGATTGAGTAACCTCAATACAATTCTAAACGCTGTTGGCCAAAACATGGCAGACAACAAAGGAGTTTGGAGTTGCGGAACTGTTTATTTTAAGGCTTCATCTGCAAGTACAAGTATAGGTACAGCAGCAGGTAATTCCGACCTTAGTTGCTTGGTTCCTACTTATATATCAGCCGGTATTCCTATGGACCCTACAGGTGGAACAGGGGCAAATACTGCATACACTATTTCTACAACAACAACTGGCCAAGTCATGCTTTGTGCCCCAAATTCATCAGAAGCAGCCCTCGGATCTCCTACTCCTCTCTGCGTAACGCGATAAATCCAGAATTAACCAGAATTAAATAGAATTAAATCAGAAATCCCGGTCTCCACAGGCCGGGGTTTTTGTTTCACTCTCAAGTGGTAAAATCAAACTGTAAGGGCGTGCCCAAGGGTTCGTCTTTAGGAATGAGCGCTTATGGCGCCAAAGTTCATTATCAGCAAAATTTATATATGAATAAAATATTATCAAGCTTAATTGTCTCTTCCCTTTTGGTTCTCACTCCAGCATTAGCTTCAGCCCAGGTAACTGCTTCAACCAGTGCCAGCGTTCAAGCCATGCTTTTGCAGATCCAAACCTTGCAAACCCAAATCCAGGCTTTGCAGACTGCTCAAAATAATATAAAGGGCACTTTGACCCTTCTAAGACAGCTAAAACAAGGTATGTCTGGTGACGATGTCAAAGCTCTCCAAGCTATTTTGGCCGCAGATCCATCGATTTATCCTGAAGGTGTTGTTTCTGGATACTTTGGAAGACTAACTTCCGAAGCTGTGAAGAAATTCCAAAAGAAACACGGTCTTGAAGCAGTTGGTTCAGTTGGACCACGAACACTTCAAAAATTAAACGAGGATAAAGATGATCTCGGACTTGATCAAGAGGATAATAATGACCAGGGTCAGAATGGCCGCATGAATGCCTCTAGCACAGAAAAGAGGCTTTGTGCCAAAATTCCTCCTGGACATATGATTGCTCCAGGTTGGCTAAAGCACAATGATAACGAGAGACCAATCGTTCCAGAGTGTCAAAAGCTTCCTCAAGGAATCATGAATAAACTTCCTGGGTTTGGTTCAACTACTCCTCCAACTGGAACAACTACTCCTCCGGGAATAGATGTGACTCCTCCAGTAATCTTCTCGATTACCACACAACAAGGTTCGACAACGGCTTCTGTAAACTGGATTACAAACGAATTGTCTTTTAGCAAGGTTTGGTTCGGTACAACAAGTCCACTCAATTTAGCTTCAGCAACTTCTGTTTTGAATGGATCACTTGTGACCAGTCATTCTGTTATGCTAACTGGCCTATCGACTTCAACAACATACTTCTTTGTTGTTGGATCGGCAGATGCTAGCGCAAACCTATCGACTTCGAGCCAAAGTTCGTTTACTACCACAGCTAACTAGCTAGGGGAAAATCAAGACAAACAAAAAACTCGCTCAATGCGAGTTTTTTGTTTGTATTTTATTTATTCTGCCCAGAAAACGTGAGTTAAAACTTTATTTCCGCCACCCAAGTCTTTCTCAAACACAGAGTCCCTTCCTTTTGCATCCTTGCCAACAGCTTTACCCCAATCAGCTCTGCTCTCTCCTATCTCCTGACCTCTTGAAGTCCCCGCTCCCTGACTTAGGGTTGTGAAGTTATCCAAATGAGCGTAAATAATTCCCAACTCCTCATAATCATGTGCATTCGGTGCAGTGTTGCTCAACTGTCCTTTTATACTTCCGTCAGGATCGTTCGTATAATCCATGCAAGTTCCGAGATTCGGGTTGTCAAAAATAGTATCTTGATGATCGAGCCCAAAAGTGTGGGCAACTTCCTGGCAAACAACAAGATTTCTCCAAGCGGGAGTGTTGTATTGTGCCGTGTTGAAATACGTATCATTCAACTTAACCGTTCCTTGATAAATATGATCACCGGTTGTCAGCCATATTGAAGCCAGGCCCAACCACCCATTGTTTCCATATGACCTGTTACAGACTTCGACTCTTCCGGATGTCGCTCGACAATTCTTTGAACTGAAACCAGGAACAATATTTGTATCCAAAACACTTGAAAGACTCCATTCGCTAGAAGCAGTGGCGAGATAAGTGTGCCATTGTGAGGAAAGATTGTCGCCAAGTTTCAAAGTGAAAGAAGGTGTAGATCTGGCCCAGTGATAATCTGCCCAGGCATGACTAGCCAGTACACTCCCTGACAAAAGGAGAGATGCAACCGCTAAACTAAATGTGATTTTCTTCATATTTTTAAATATTAAATTTATCTGCAAACTTTCCAATAACTGGTAACATTTTTTCTCTGCCTTGAGCTGCGTTAACGATACCCAAAATCGCTAAGACTATTACACCAAAATGGACTAACTGCCAAATTGGCCAGAGGAGCAATAGAAATGACATAAGAAACCAAACTACTATCTCGAGAACCAAAAGTGTTAGTCCTTGTTTGATATGAAATTTTACAAAAGGATCATCTTTCGCAGATATATAAGAAACTATAATTAGTGGCCCTAGATACGAAAGCAAAGCCATCAATTTATTCTTCTGCATCGAATTACCAGCCATATTATTTTGTTGTGTTTCCATCTTTTCTAAAGTTTAGTTTATAAGTTTTCTTTGTATATTTTAGCACAAACTTTCGACAAAAATAATTGGGAGAGAAGCTTCATTG
>CAYUID010000016.1:6307-8365 GCA_964444765.1 uncultured Candidatus Saccharibacteria bacterium | reverse complement strand
CGTCTTCCATTTTGAAAACTTTTTTTATACGAGCGTCTATACCTTCGTATCTGCCACAAACCAAGATAATATCTGTGTATTTTTTTGAAACAGATTTAGCGTAATTTGTTGTAAATTGTTTTCCTCCAGGAGAGAAGAAAATAATCTTGATTGAATTATGAATATTGAATAATGATTTTTTACTACCTTTATTCTTTATTCCTTTCTCAATATTCTTCAAGGCTGCTTCAATAGCCTTGACTGTTGGCAATGCCTGAATAACCATTCCTGGACCTCCGCCAAAAGGTTTCTGGTCGACTCTTTTCCTAAACCAGCTTCGCTGGTCGGACGATCCGCCTTTGGCGGATTTAGTCCACTTTTTTTCTACATAATCCCGCGGGTTATAAAAACTGACTTTTATTTTTTCATCTTCAATTGCCCGCGAAATAATAGACTCATTTAAATATGAGCTAAATGATTTTGGAAATAATGTGATGATATGAAATTTCATAATTTTATAAACGGAGAAGGGGGCGCGATGCCCCCCTGATTGGTCGGTAGTGTTCTCTACTGAACTCATCCAGAACAATTGCCCCTGCGATCCCGTTCAGAATAGAAACCACGACGACCATGAAGGCCACTGCAAGCAGAACACCACCGATGATGAGGTAGCTTCCGAGGCCCAGATTCGGAAGGAGGCGGCCTGAGAGCCCACCCAAAGTGCGCCGAAGACCTCTCCCTACTTCACTGACATATGGCCAGGCCATCAGCCCCCATGACGAGGCGATGATAAACCCAGCCACGACTTCCCACAGCTGCCACCGTCCCAGGTGCCTGCCAAGGTAAACGGTCATACGACCTCCATGGAAAAGTCTATACCACCACAAAAAATAATCAAGTAAAGCTAGAGTCTCAAGTCAGACATAGCGTCGTCGAGAGATTTGGTAGCCGACATTTTGACCTCCTTTCCACTCCCTGCAGGCTCGTTTATCTTTAGGTTAACCCTAGAGTTATTTTTCATCCCAACCACCCGCAAAAGAGTCCTGATGGCCTTGGCTGTGTTTCCTTCCCTGCCAATTATCTTTCCCATGTCATCTTTGTGCACATCCAAAGTTAGGAGAACTCCCATCTCGTCAACCGTCCTGACAATCTTCACATCATCTGGATTTTCAACTAAAGCTTTGACGATAAACTCGAGAAACTGAACATCTTTGTCCATGAATTCGTACAGTTAATTATAAGTACACACTATTATTGTAGAGAGTAGGAGTAGGAAAGTCAAAATTAGGCTTCGACGGCAGGAGTTGCTTCTGTTTCAGCTGGAGTTTCTTCTTTTGCCTCATCTGATGCTGCTTCTGGCGCTGACTCTGGGGCTGTAGGAACTTCAGCCTCTTTTTTAATCGCCTTTTTCAAAGGAAGTTTGTTAACTTTTTTACCTTCTATAACCCCGCGACCAACAAGCATATTGTGAACGGTTGGAGAAAGTTGAGCTCCTTTGGACATCCAGTATTCTACTTTTTCATTGTTAAATTTGGCTTCCTCTCCTCTTCGTGAATCAAAATTACCTAGGGTTTCAATATACCTTCCGCTTTTTGTGGAGTTTTTTGAATCAGTCAAAACAAGCCTGTAGGTAGGCTCGTGTTTTCTTCCGACTCTTTGCAACCTGATTTTTAACATGGCGATTATAGTAGCAGAATAAATAATAATGGTCAAATTAGCCAAAAATTGCTAGAATGGGCGGGATGAAAAAAGAAGTTTTTGAAGGTCCTATTGCCGTCAACACCAAAGGTGTTGGTTTTTTTGACTTGCCGGTAGATAAAGAAGGCAAAAAAGCAGACAGAAAAGACAGCATGGAGATTCAGCCAGAGAATTTGGGCAGGGCTTTCCCAGGGGATATTGTAGAGATACAGCGTCTAGGAAAAAAAATAAAAAACCGTGAGCAAGGCAAGGTTATAAAAATAATCAAGAGAAATCGGGATGAATTTGTTGGCCCATTAGAAAAAGAGGGAGACCACACCGAAGTTATTCCTGATACTAGGCGCGTTTAAGTGAATAGTTTGTGTTTATAAAAAAAAAAAA
>CAYUID010000016.1:966-6297 GCA_964444765.1 uncultured Candidatus Saccharibacteria bacterium | reverse complement strand
CCGATCCCTGGTCCGCAACTGGGGGGCCGCTCCGGAATCCGGTTACGGGCCGGAGGGCGAAACCGACGGCCAAGACGGCCACCAGGGCCAGCCAGATGTTCGCGCCACCACCGCGTTGAGTGCTCTCGGTTGCCATGGCGCGGAGTTATACATGCACGCCGAAGACGAGGCCAAGTCGCGGCGACTGTGCCGGGTCGTTTCCTGAAAAAGGTGAAGCTGAGGCAGATAAAGATGAAAAAAATTACAAAAAAAGTTTTGAAAGCGAGTTGGTCGTCTGTCGAGACATGAGGAGCATAACCACAATGACCATCGACCCGGCTGACGCCAAAGACTTTGATGATGCCATCTCGTTTAAGGAATTGGGAGATGGAAAGTACGAAATCGGAGTTCATATTGCCGATGTCTCGCATTTTGTCACGCCAGGAACGGAACTCGATCGAGAAGCGGAAAAAAGAGGCCTGTCGGTTTATCTAGTCGACAGAACTATTCCCATGCTTCCAGAGATTCTTTCAAACGACCTCTGTTCTCTCAATCCAAATGAAGACAAATTTACTTTTTCGGCGATTTTTAAACTTGACCAGAATGGAAATGTTTTAGAAGAGTGGTTTGGCAGAACAATTATTCATAGCAACAAAAGATTTACTTACGAAGAAGCCCAAGAAGTGATAGATGGTAAAAAAGATGGACCATATCAAGCCGAGTTAAGAAAACTTAATTCGATTGCTAAAAACCTAGAGAAAACAAAGTTTCGGGGAGGAGCGATAAACTTTGAGACAGAAGAGGTCAAATTTGTTTTGGATGAAAAAGGTAAGCCAATAAGAGTTTACAAAAAACAGAGGTTGCAAACTCACAAACTTATAGAGGAATTCATGCTCCTTGCCAATAGAGCGGTGGCTAAATTTATTTTCCTCTCTCAAAACCAAGATATAAAGAAAAAAGGCTGGCAGTCTGTTTATAGGATTCATGCAAAGCCAGACAAAGATCGCATAAGGGACTTGGCTATATTTCTAAAAGCTCTTGGTTTTGATTTAAATAACAAGGACGGTGAGGTAACTTCAAAAGACATAAATAAGCTCCTAGAAGAAGTCGAGGATACAGTAAACGAGGAGCTTATAAAAACTGCAACCATTAGAAGCATGGCCAAAGCAGTATATTCCACAAAAAATATTGGTCACTTTGGTCTAGCTTTCGCTTACTACACTCACTTTACTTCTCCTATCCGCCGATATCCAGATCTTTTGGTACATAGATTTTTAGAAAGAGAACTGAAAGGTGGAAAAATTGAGCTGGACGAATATCAAAAATTTGAAAGGATTTGCTTGGCCACTTCCGAACTTGAAAAGAAGGCCTCTGACGCTGAGAGGGCCAGCATAAAATACAAACAAGTCGAATACATGCAGGATCAAGTTGGAGAAATGTTCGATGGGACAATTACAGGAGTAACCGAGTGGGGTATTTATATAGAAGAGAAAGAAACGAAGTGTGAAGGAATGATAAAACTTCGAGATTTAGGAGACGACTATTTTTCTCTTGATGAAAAAAATTACACGATCAAAGGCCAGGGTTCAGGCAAAAAATTTACATTAGGTGATAATGTCAAATTTAAGGTTGTTGGAGCGGATTTAGAAAAAAGAGTTTTGGATTATTCTTTAGTCTAAAACACGCAGGGGTTCGGCACATTGCCGAACCCCCTAATTAACTGACTGACTGCAGTTATGTACAAAGTTCCTCTTTTCCCTATCTTTTTGTGGGTCGGGGCCCAGGGCCTCGAGAATGACAAGCAAATCAAATGCCATCCACCCACCATAGTTCGGACAGCGGACGGAGAGAGATACTCTTCCACTTTCCCAGTTCACCCTGAGCACCTCGTTGTCTAGTGTAATCGTTTGGCAATCCGTACACGTACCGACCACAGGATCGTCACTGTCCATGGGGCACCTTCTATACTTAGAATATCACCATTTTTCTGAATGTAAATTGTTTTTTACTTTGCTACTGCGACTGCTTCGTCAAAGGCGACTGAAAGAAGTTTGGAGCCACCACTTGCACCCATTGTTACCCCGTACAAAACTCCGGCACGTGACATTGTTTCCCTGTTGTGAGTTATGACAATTAGCTGTGATCTCCCCGACAGACTCTCCACCATATCGGCGTATTTTTTTGAATTGGCTTCGTCGAGTGCCGCATCGGTCTCATCCAAAATAATAAACGGTGGCGGATTGACTTGAGAAATGGCAAAAAGAAGTGCAATCGAGGTCAGAGCTCTTTCTCCACCAGAGAGCATCATGAGGCCTTTAACTTTTTTCTTTGGCAAGTTAACTTCTATATCTATTCCATCTTCTACCTCCTCCTCTTCCATCGGAGTCTCACCTTCTTCCATAAGTAGATCCAAATCTTTTTTCTTTCTCTTCGCAGGTTGACTAACAGAGAGACGTGCGTCTCCCCCACCAAACATAAGAGCAAAATATTCTTTGAATTGATGATTGATTTTCTCTAGCCCATTTTTGAATTCGCTTGATAGTCTCTCATCCAAGTCAGAGATTAAATCAGTCAAAGACTCAGCTGATTTCTCCAAATCCAAAAGCTCCTTGGCCAAAAATTCATCCCTTTCAGTCGCTTCTTTAAATTCTTTCATTGTCTCTGCTCCACCTGCTCCGCCTGCCTCTTCAAGCCTAATCTTTATTTTCTCCATTCGTCTTCGACGCTCTTCCTGACCTTTTCTCGGCTCATTAAAATCAAATTTAAGACCTTGAAATTGCAAAACTTCTGTACCCAAAAGCATTCCAAGCTCTGTTAATTCCCTCTTAAAATCTTCTCTAACCAGTCTCAAGTTCTCTTCCTCCGCATTTATGATTTGTAGTTTGGAGCGGACTTCACCTGACTCAGCCATGATTCTGAAAACAGCTTTCTCCGCATCACGATTTGAATCTTTCTCTTTCTCGATAGCGTTCTTCAGCTTCTCGTACTGCTTGGAAAGATCACTCTCTCTAGTTTTGATTGCTCCAAGTTTGTTTTCGATGACGCCTTTTGTTTTCTTTAAATTTTCAATATCATTTCGACTTTCGTCCAAAAGCGAAAGGTCGATTCTATCTTTGTTTTGATCTATAAAATCAGAAAGTAGGAGTGAAACCTCTTCCAATGTTTTTATGAGTATCACCGCATCCTTGACGCTCCTTGCTCTATTTATTTTATCCTCAATCTTTTGTCTTAAACTTTCGACAGAAACCAAGGCCACAGTTTTGTGTTCGTACGAATGAGCCACTTCTTCTTGTTTTTTAACTAGACGAAGAAGTGATGATAACTCCCCATCTATCCTACCGAAATCACGAGACAAATTATCTTTTTCATCTCGCGTTTTATGGAGTTCGGTTTCAAGACTTATTAACTCCTCCGACTTTTTGTCCTTGTTTTTTGCTGACTCCAAAACTGCTTTGGCATCTTTCAACTCCCTATCCAACTCTTTTTCCTTGGCTAAAATTGGTGATCTTTCTTTCGATAATTTTTCCTCTGTGCTTTTTATGTACTGATCTTCTCTGTTGCAGTATTCCAATGCTTCATTTTTCAGCTCTTCCTTCAAACTTATAGCCTTCTCAACTTTCTCTACCTGTTTTTTTAAAAACTTTATGTGAGGCATTATTTCCCTGCGGAGAGACTCGACTTGTTTTATATTTTCCTTCGTCTTCTCAAGTTTTCTCTCGCTCTCTTGTTTTTTGTACTGATAAAGTTTGAGGCCCAGAGCGTCCTCTATCATTGTCTTTCTCTCTTTTATACTGGCATTTAGAATTCTATCGGCTTCGCCTTGAGAAATAATATGATGACCCGATGCACCTATGTGCGCAGAGGCAAGGAGTTCTATAACATCTCGAAGTCTAACTTGTGAGCCGTTTATAATATACTCATTGACCGAATCCCTGTGGACCACGCGTTCGATTGTGATGGTATCAAAATCCAGAGGCAGAAATTTTGATGAATTATCAAAAGTGACCTTGACCGAAGCCCTGTTTCCCCGCTGCAAATCCCCTGCTCCATTAAAAATAAGATCCTCACCTTTTTTCCCTCGCAAAGATTTAATAGACTGCTCACCAAGAACAAACCTGAAAGCTTCAGCAATGTTCGATTTACCCGAACCGTTTGGCCCAACTATGGCCGAGACCTTGGAGTTGAAATCTAGCTCGACCTTTTTTGGAAAAGACTTGAAACCAGAAAGTTCTATCGACTTTAAATACATTGAAATAATTATAACAAAAAAATTATTGAAACGACGAAGGGCATGAGAGATTTGTGGCTCTCATGCCCTGTTTTGAACTCATCTCGAAAGGTACTGGTCGAGGCCTGCGGCGCGGATAGGCCGCGTCCTCGCAGGATGTCTCATCTTACGAAGTGCTTTGTCCTGGATCTGCCGGATCCTGTCTTTGCTCACCCCGAACAATGCTCCTACCTCTTCGAGAGTGTGCTCCTGTCCGTCCTCGAGGCCGAACCTGAGACGCAGGACCCTCTCCTCCCTCAGAGTGAGAGTCTTCAACATCTCCCCCAGCTTCCTCTCGACCTCAGATCTGATGTGAATGAAATCGGGATTTGCGGCGAGCTGGAGATGGGCCGGAACCCGACCTCTAAGCCGCTTAAGGTCATCAACAGCCAACTCGACATGAAACTTCGACTTGACCTGAAGATCCCTTATGCTCTCCGGAAAAAGATCTTCGGGCAAGCATTTGAAGTTCCGAGCGAGGACTACGACTTCCTTAGCCCAAACTGGTTGATCCGGTGAGGACCTTTTGAGCATGGGCGACATCTTCATGTTTATCAGTGCCCCCACCCTCACTTGGTTGAGCCCGAACTGACGACAGAGCTTGGCCACCGAACAGATTCCTGCCTCCTCCATCTTCAAGAGGACGAGGTTGTTCCGCGGCTTGATTTCCAGACGCACTTCTTTGGCCATAGGCCCTCCAGAATTTGTTCAAAGATTTTTAGGCCAAAATGGCCTTTCCGACTACATAATACATGATTTAATCATATCTGTCAAGTCTACTCCCAACTTCTATTCTTCAGCGCTTTCATGGCCGCCTCCTGTTCAGCATCTTGTTTAGATTTACCTTCTCCTTCTGCAACTAACTCTTTTCCAACATAGACACCAACTGTAAATTTTTTCTCGTGATCAGGTCCTGAAGTCCTTATTGTCTTATAAGAAGGTGTGACACCGTCAAACTCCTGGGCTTTTTCTTGAAACAAACTTTTTGAGTCAATGAATTTTTTATCAGAAACTATATTGTATAAAATGGGATTAAAATTTTTATTTAAAATACTCTTAAAGATCTTTTTCAAAAAATAAGTTAA
>CAYUID010000016.1:0-956 GCA_964444765.1 uncultured Candidatus Saccharibacteria bacterium | reverse complement strand
GGCGTTGGCCAAAATATACTGTCTGGCCCGACCTGTATCCTTACTCTCACCTTTCGATAACATAAGATGGCCCCCCATGTTTAAAGTCGTGGCAATATCAGCACAAGTGTCTGCATTAACTAGAGCCGAGCGATAGGCAGTTAATTCTCCCTCGGATTTGTCGCTGTATTTTTTATATAGAAAATCTGTGATGACAAGCTCGAGAACTGCATCGCCTAAAAACTCTAACCTCTCGTTGTGATTCAAACCCGATGATCTGTTTTCATTTATATATGAGCGATGAACAAAAGCCTGTTGGAGCAAGCCAGAGTCTTTGAAATTCACTCCTGTTTTTTTCTGAAATTCTTTTAAATCAGCCATGTTATTTCTTAAGAAGGATATTGATCGCTTTGGTAATTAGCGGCAATATATCATTGTAAAAATTGAGGTCAAGTATGTCCGCCAGTTTGAACCACTTAGCATCATCGAGGCCTCCTTTTTGTTCTGGTACCAAATCTTGAAATTTTGTCTCGGCTAAAAAATATGTGACGTGTTTTCTAACCTTGCCTTTTTCTGGATGGTAAGTAATGTATTCATTTTCTCCCAACTTTTCTTTTATTTTCATATCAACTCCGAGCTCTTCTTTTATCTCCCGAATCGTTCCCTCCTCAACATTCTCCCCCGGCTCAATTTTTCCTTTTGAGAGTGTCCACCTACCAAAAACATCGTGAACTAAAGCCAGATAAACGTCTTTGCCATCTTTTGCGTATACAACTGCTCCACCCAGATGCTCAACTGGTACAGGAGCATTGGCCTTTTTCCTATCCTTGGAGGTCTCGTCCTTCCCAGGCTCGCCCATTTCTTTATAGACAGCGCCCAAAACACCATTTACAAATTTGCTTGAGGTTTCGCCACCGAAAGTTTTTGAGAGTTCTATAACTTCATTTATCCCTACCTTTGGCGGGACTTGAGTCTTT
>CAYUID010000015.1:0-8368 GCA_964444765.1 uncultured Candidatus Saccharibacteria bacterium | reverse complement strand
ACCAAGAATCTTCAAATATTTTCTAGTGGATCAAAGAAGGCAGATTGGGATGTTGGTCTAGCAGTTGATGCCATAAAACTAGCACCGAAGCTCGATGCAGTTATTATTGTCTCCGGTGATGGAGACTTCGTGCCTTTGGTTGAATACCTTAAAGTAAATGAAGGTTGCCAGGTAGAAGTCATGGCCTTTGGTAAATCTTCTTCAGGTAAACTGATAGAAGCCTGCGATGATTTTACTGATCTCGATATGAATCCTAGAAAGTACCTCCTTGGCGGAAGAGAAAACCGTCCGAGGAGAGGCCCCAGGATGGATAGAGAAGAGACGAGTACAGAAGAATAAAGAAATTGGCAAAGACCCACATTTGTGGGTTCTTTGCTTTTTGGCCAAATTTTATATTTTAGACAAGTTTGATAAAATATAGTGAATGGAACCTGAAAAGAAAGAGGAAGAAAAAAACCTGATCAAGTCCCTTAGGACGTATCAGGGGGATGTTGAGGAAGCGATGCAGAAAAATAGAACCTCTAGCGCTGATGTCTTTGTGGCCGAGCAAAAAAGAAAAATTGCTGCGCCCCGAGAAGAAGTTCCTAGACAAAGTTTTTGGAGAAATAAAACAATGGCCATAATAGCAATATTGTTTCTATTGGTTGGTGTAGTTTCCATCGCTGGGGTTTATTACTTAAAGCAAAATGAGAGGGTCACTGTGACCAAACAATCAAAAACAATAATTGGTTTTTCCTCTGAGAAGCCGGTTATTGCTGATAATCTAAATAAAAACCAGCTAGAGACACAAATTGTCAAAGAGGTGGACGCTTTTAGGATGCCCCCGAACTCAATTTTGTATTTGAATTTAGAAAACTCGAATGGTGAAACAACTCTCGTGGGAAATGTCTTTCAAAATCTATTTCCAAATTCACCATCTCAACTTATAAGAGCTTTGGACAGCAAATACATGTTTGGAGTCTATTCTTTTGATACCAACGAACTGTTTATTATTCTAACGGTAAATGATTATGCCAATGCATATTCAGGAATGCTCAAATGGGAACCCGAAATGGTTTCAGATTTTTCTAGTTTATTTAAAATAAAATCAGGAGATACAGATGGAATTTTTGCTGATGAATCGCTAAAAAATAAAGACTTGAGAATCTTGGTGGACGTCAACAAAAAAACAATTTTGTCCTACTCTTTCCTGGACAGAAACACCATCGTTATAACTACAAACGAAAATATTTTAACTTCGGTTTTGGGTAAGTATTTGATAAGCAAGGAAGTAAGATAATCTACCAGGTTGCAGTGGAGAATCTTTCTGATAGAATGAGCCCAATGAAAGATTTAAAACCTCTGAAAGACGCCCTGAATAAGGAGTTGAAAACTCTCGAAGAAGAGCTCAAAACCGTTGGTACAAAAAACCCAGAAGTGCCGGGAGATTGGGTAGCAACGGAAGGAGACCTCAATACAGATGCTGCTGACGACGCGGAGGTAGCGGATGGCATTGAAAACCTGGAGACAAATACAGCAGTTTTGACCCAACTAGAAAAAAGACTTATAGAAGTTAGAGAGGCACTAGAGAAAATGGACAAGGGTACTTATGGAGTTTGTGAAATCTGCGGCAAGAAAATTGAAGATGACAGACTAAATGCAAATCCTGCGGCTGCTACTTGCAAGGAACATATGAACGAATAGACTCTATGAGCGTCGCCAAAATATATTCAGCCCAAGCCACGCTCCTCGACGCTCAACTAATAGATATCCAAGTTGATCTCTCAAAAGGTCTTCACTCTTTTTCTATTGTTGGACTAGCTGATAAGTCTGTGGACGAATCAAAAGACAGAGTCTCTTCGGCTATAAAAAATTCTGGTTGGAAATCACCCAAAAATAAAAATCAAAAGGTGGTTGTCTCTTTGGCTCCAGCCGATATAAAGAAGGAAGGTCCGATTTTTGATCTGCCTATTGCTATTGCTTACCTCATTTCTGCTGGAGAAATTGAAGCTGAAACAGAAAAAAGAATTTTTATTGGGGAATTATCTCTCGATGGCGAGCTAAGAGGTGTGAAAGGGGTTTTGCCAATCGTTCAGAAAGTCAAAAAGAGTGGTTTTAAGGAAATATTTTTACCTTTAGAGAATGCCGATGAGGCATCCGTTATCTCTGGTATAAAAATATATGGAGCAGAAACTCTACTCGATGTAGTTAAACACGTAAATACTAAAAATATTGATGAGGAGGAGAAAAAATTTGAGTCAAAACCGCTCAAGCCTTACATTTCTAAAAATAAAAAACAAAAAAGGAAGAAGTCGAACTTGATTTCGCAGATATAAAAGGACAGGAATCAGCAAAAAGAGGATTGGAAATTGCTGCAGCAGGAGGGCACAACATAATTATGTACGGGCCACCAGGAACAGGCAAAACTATGCTGGCCAAGGCTTTCACACACCTTCTACCTGAACTTTCTTTTGAAGATAAGCTCGAAGTGACATCGATTTACTCAATCGGCGGAATACTTTCGGGAAAATTGATTGAGAATCCGCCATTTAGATCACCCCATCACACTGCTTCTTATGTCTCATTAGTTGGAGGGGGAAGCAATGTAAAACCAGGGGAGGTAACCTTGGCCCATAGAGGTGTTCTATTCTTGGATGAGTTTCCAGAGTTTGATAAAAAAGTATTGGAAAGCTTGAGACAACCTATGGAAGATAGAGAAGTAACTGTCTCAAGGGCAAAGGGAAGTGTAAAATATCCGGCAAATTTTATTTTGGTCGCCACCATGAACCCGTGCCCTTGTGGAAATTATGGAGTCAAAGGAAAAGAATGCACTTGTTCGGCACAAAGTATAGAGAGGTACAGAAGAAAACTCTCTGGCCCGATAGTTGATAGGATAGATCTTTGGGTTGAGGTTTCAAAAATTGAATTTGAGAAGCTGACTGATGGCAGAGAACTCCATCAAGGTACAGAAAAAATGAAAGTTTTGGTAAATAAAGCCAGAAAAACACAAGGCGATAGATATAAAAAAGCAAAACTGAAAATAAAAACCAACGCCGAGCTATCGTCAAAGGATTTGGTCAAAGAAATAAAACTAGATGATAAAGTTAAAGAGCTTTTAAATAGTTCTGCTAAGCAACTGGACCTCTCTGCCCGCTCATATCACAGAATAATAAAGCTTGCTCGGACCATCGCCGACATGGAGGGAGAAAAAGACATAAAGGAAAACCATGTTTTGGAGGCTTTACAATATAGACCTAAAAAATTTGAAGCTTTTTAGAAAGGATTTCGAGCTCCACGTATCTCAAAATGTAGATGAATTCCCGTGTGGCCGGTAACTTGGCCTGAATTTCCCATGTAACCTATAACTTGGCCTTGGCCAACGACATCTCCAACCGAAACTGCTGTGCCAGATAGATGACCGTAGAGAGTTTGGGTACCATTACTGTGTTTCAAAACAATATATTTACCATAACCACCATTCCAACCTGAATTTTTTGAAATAATAACCTCACCTGCGGCCGAAGCAAGGATAGCCGAGCCATAAGAAGAAGCTAGATCAACTCCATTGTGACCATGCAAGCCCTGGGTTTTGATCCCACCAATAATAGGTCTCATATAGTATCCGTCGTAAACAGGGTAGTTTCCGGATGGTTTACCTATAACACCACCAGAAGTCGGTGCTGCTTCTCCGTCAGGGATAATAATGACGTCACCAATAGCCAGTTTTGAACTTTTTGTCAGGTTGTTGTATTGCAAAATTTCGTTTAAGTCTCCTTTATGCTGCCTGGCTATACTTTGAAGTGTATCTCCTGATTTAACAACATGTTTAACACCGGTTATAGGCAAAATGACTAGAGTTTGACCGACGGTTAACTTGTTTCCACTCAAATCGTTGCCCCATCTTATTGTGTTAACAGAGACATCGAACATTTTGGCAATAGCTGGCAAGGTATCTCCGTCATGGACGACATAAAGAGTGATCTGATCATTGTCAGAAGTCTTAACCTCGGGTAGAGCCTGACTGTCGGGAGAGAGGGAGGTTCCTCCAACAATCACTACATCATTTTTTGTCGATGAGGCATCCTGGTTAGGGGAGACAGAGCTTTGAAGAAGGGTCATGTTCTGGGAATTTACTTCTACTTCCTCAGCACTTACATTACTACCTCCCAATAGACTCGATAAAAAAGACATAACCGAGGCTCTGGCCATGAAGGGAAGAATAAAAAGCACCAAAACAACTGGTGTTATGAGAAAATAGGTTTTTATGGTCACCGGATTTCTTCTCGATCCCGTCTGGCGGCTAGATTGTACCCATTTTCGCCAAACGCTTTTAAGACCTCGGTTAGAATTCGGATCCTGTTCTGGCCTAGATATAAATTAAACGTTAATTTCCATTCTGCATCCCTGAAGACAATATGGCTCAGTTGAGCCATATTATTATCCAAACTTTTCTGTACTTCCTAATTATATAAACTCCCCAAATAGGGTCAACAAAAGTTACCAACAGGCAACAAAATTCAATTTATTCAAAATAAACTGCTGATTTTGACTACGTGATATAATCTTGCGATGAATTCTGGCCAAAAGGAGAAAAATTATCTGGGTTCCTTGAATGAACCTCAAAGAAAAGCTGTTCTGGCTGACTCCGGACCGGTTTTGGTTGTAGCCGGAGCCGGAGCGGGAAAGACCAAAACTCTAACTCATAGAATAATGCACCTAATTTTGTCGGGAATAGCGGCAGAAAATGTCTTGGCTATAACTTTTACAAACAAAGCAGCCAAGGAAATGAGGGACAGGGTAAGGGACATGCTAATGAAGCTACCCGAAAGAACAAGGGTCGGGTTCGGCATACCATTCATAAGCACTTTTCATTCTTTGGGGGTAAGAATAATAAAAGAGAACTCCGAAATTTTAAATTTACCAAGATTTTTTACCATTTTCGACAGTAGTGACACAAAAAAAGCTCTAAAGGATTCAATTCTGGAGCTCGGTCTTGATCCAAAAGAGCATTTGGATAGAGTTAAACACATTATTTCAAGAGAGAAGGGGCGGGGTGTGACTCTAAAAGATTACCTTGAGAGAGAGTCTTACGATTTTGTCTCTGAGTTAACCAAAAAAGTCTGGCAAAAATACGAGGAAAAGTTAAAAAGGGAGAAGGCCTTGGACTTTGATGACCTTCTACTCAAAACTTTGAAACTTCTAGAGAAGAACCCGGATGTATTAAGAAAATACCAAGAGACTTTTCTCTACATACATGTTGACGAATATCAGGACACAAACAAAGTTCAGAACGAACTGATAGAACTTTTGGCCAAAAAAAACAAAAACATATTCGTTGTAGGGGATACGGATCAAAATATATACAGCTGGAGGGGAGCTGAGATAAAAAACATGCTAAATTTTGAGAAAAATTATCCGGAAGTCAAAACTTTTTTTCTCGAAGAGAACTACAGGTCAACAAAACACATATTGGATGTAGCTAACCTCATAATCGAGAAGAATAATTATAGAATTCCAAAAAAACTTTTCACTCAAAATACTATCGGGGAGAAAATATCGATTTTTGAAGCTCGAAATGAAACAGATGAAGCCCATTTTATTGCCCTAAAGTGCAAGGAATTAATAGATAGTGGGGTTTCAGGCGATTCCATTGCTGTTCTATATAGAGCAAATTTTCAATCGAGAGTCCTCGAAGAAGCTTTCCTCGCCTACCAGGTACCTTACCAGATGCTTGGAGTTAAATTTTTTGAAAGAAAAGAAATAAAAGATGTCATTTCTTTTATAAAGGCTTCGCTCAACCCCGAAGCTTTTAGTGATTTTTTGAGAGTTATAAATATTCCTCCGCGGGGCATAGGTAAAACGACAGTTCAAAAAATAATCATGGGCAAAGAAAAAGATTTGCCTGAGCCTACACAGGTAAAAATAGAAAATTTTAGGAAAATGCTTAAATCATTTAGGGAAATACTGCTTCTAGAGAGCCCGTCTGTTTCTATAAAACACATTATTCAAACTTCTGGCATGGAGAGCTTGTACAAAACTGGCCTTGAAGAAGACACGGAAAGACTGGAGAACATTATGGAATTGGTTAGCTTGGCTAAAGAGTACGATATCTACCCAAAGGAGGAGGCTATAGAGAAGTTTCTCTCTGACGCTGTGCTTTCGGGAGACCAAGATGAGCTAGATGATGTAAAATATGGAGTGAAGCTCATGACCGTCCATTCGGCAAAAGGCTTGGAATTTGATTACGTTTTTGTCTCTGGCTTGGAGAGTGATCTTTTCCCTCACAAAAAACTGGGGGAGGTAAATAAAAGTGGAGAAAATAGCGAAGAGGAGAGGAGACTTTTCTATGTAGCCGTAACCAGAGCAAGCAAAAAATTATTTTTGACTTATGCAAGAGTTCGCACCATATTTGGTTCATTGGAAGTCAACTCACCGTCAGAATTTGTTTACGATATTCCAGAGAAATACCTTGAGAAAGAGAGTTTTTGGAAAGAAAATAAGTCTATTATGAGTATCGAGTTTTAAAACAATCAAATGTCGAGTAAAAATAAAAACAAAATAAAAGCAAAGAAGTCCTTTGGTCAAAATTTTCTCAATTCAACACAAATACTCTCGACTATTGCCGAAAGTGGCCATTTGGACTCCTCAAGTTTGGTTCTAGAAGTCGGACCAGGTAAGGGAGCCCTAACAGAAGAGATACTGAAAAGAGCAAGCAGGGTTATTGCAATTGAGAAGGATGAGAGACTTATACCGATTTTAGAAGAAAAATTCAAAAATGAAATAAAAAGCGGTAAGCTCGACTTGGTTTTGGATGATATTTTAAATTTCAACACCGAAGTCTTGAAATTTTACAGGTTACCTTACAAAATTATCGCCAACATTCCTTACTACATAACTGGTCAAATATTAAGAAAGTTTTTGGAAGGTAAAAATAAACCAGAGACAATGGTTGTGATGGTTCAAAAAGAGGTAGCGGAGAGAATTGTAGCCAAGGACAAAAAAGAAAGCCTTTTATCACTCTCGGTAAAAGCCTTTGGAACACCTAAAATCGTGAAGGTTGTGAAAAGAGGAGCATTCAAGCCTCAACCTAGAGTTGATTCGGCAATCTTATCCATAACCGATATCTCCGATGAAAAATTAAAAGGACTGGAGCAGAATAAATTCTTTAGGTTACTTCACATTGGTTTCAGCCACAAGAGAAAACAGCTAGCAAGTAACCTTGCAAAAGATTATCGAAAAGAAAAAGTCCTCGCTTCTTTCAATGCTCTCGGAATAAAAAATGAAGCTAGAGCAGAAGATTTGAAACTGGATAAATGGATAATGCTCTCCAAACTTCTGCATGTATGATAGAGAAAATTTTCCAAAAGATAGAGCAAACAAAAATTTCTGTATTTGATTGGATTTCTGGATTTGTCGGTATAATGTTTGTCCGTTTTATATTTGAGTCTATTTCTAGCCCAACCCAATCCGGAGTTATCCCCTCAGACGCATACACTCTGGTCCATTATGGTTTGTTTTTTCTGACTGCAGCCTTGGGATTCATTTTAATTTTGGGCTATTTTAGTGATGACTTTTTAAATTCTTCAAAAATTGTTCTTTTCATATGGCCCCTTGTCTGGCTAGCTCCGATTTTTGATATTATTCTCTCGCGCGGCCGAGGCTATGTCATGTCATACATATATGATGGACCAAAAAATCTGGCTTTGGATTTCTTAAAATTTTTTACATACAAATTTATCCCTGGAGCAACCTACGGCATAAGGATAGAAATAGTCATTATTTTTCTTATTTTGTCTTTTTATGTTTGGTTTAAGAGAAAAAATCTATTCAAAGCCATTTTGTCTTTTTTCTTTCTTGTCATTTTCATATTTTTAATGGCGGTTATGCCAAGTTTGATTTTCACTCTGACACATTTGAGCCAAACCGGAGCTTCGGCAACAGATGTTGTGGGCTACATGAATGAATTAGTAACAAAATCAAACATTTTTCACAACACCTTGCACGAAACAGCCTTCTCTGTCTCCCCGGTGAGGTTTCTTCAGCTAGGTTTTGACAAGCTTATTTCTCAAATTCTTTTTATACTCTCTTGTTTGTTTAGCGCAGTGATTTTCTGGAAAATAAATCCTGAAAAATTTAAAGCAATTATCAAAAACTCAAGATACGAGCGTGTCCTCTTTTGGTCTATACTACTTTTTTTGGGAGTGGGTTATGGATACCTTTCTGGCGAAAGGCTCAACTCCTGGGTTGATGTCCTTGGTATCTTAACTTTGACGATATCTTGGATAAGTCTATGGATATACGCTGTCTGCGCGAACGACATTGCTGATTTAGAAACTTATAAAATCTCAAACAAAGAAAGACCTTTGGTCAAAAAGTTGGTTAGCCAAAA
>CAYUID010000014.1:0-8523 GCA_964444765.1 uncultured Candidatus Saccharibacteria bacterium | reverse complement strand
GTGCTAAAGTTGTTGGTATTGATGGTATTGATAAGGCACCGGAGGAAAAAGCAAGAGGAATTACTATTGCTCTTTCTCATAACGAGTACGAAACGCCTGCAAGGCACTACGCACACGTTGATGCTCCGGGTCACGCTGACTATATAAAGAACATGATTACTGGTGCTGCCCAGATGGACGGCGCTATTCTCGTCGTGGCTGCAACTGACGGAGTGATGCCTCAAACAAGAGAGCACGTTCTATTGGCAAAACAAGTTGGTGTGCCAAAGATAATCGTTTTCCTAAACAAGTGCGACATGGTTCCTGACAAAGAACTTATTGATTTGGTTGAGGAGGAAGTTCGAGAACTCCTTACAAAACAAGGCTTCGATGGAAAAGGAGCTCCTGTTATCAGAGGATCTGGTCTAAAGGCTCTTGAATCAAAGGATAACAACGATGAGTGGGCCAAGAAAGTTTTGGAACTTGCTTCTTCACTTGATACTTATTTCCCAATTCCAGAAAGAGATCTTGAAAAGCCATTCCTTATGCCAGTTGAAGATATATTCTCGATTGAAGGTAGAGGAACAGTGGTTACTGGAAGAATTGAGAGAGGAAAAGTAAAAGTTGGTGAGGAAGTGGAGTGTGTAGGTTTAAGAGACACACAGAAATACACAGTGACTGGTATTGAAATGTTCAATAAGTCTCTCCAAGAAGGTATGGCAGGGGACAATGCTGGAGTACTTCTCCGAGGTGCAAAGAAAGAAGACATCTCTCGTGGACAAGTTTTGGCCAAGCCAAAATCAGTAACTCCTCACACAGAATTTACAGCAGAAGTTTACGTTCTAAAGAAAGAGGAAGGTGGAAGACACACACCATTCTTCTCTGGTTACAAACCACAGTTCTATATCAGAACTACTGATGTTACTGGGGATGTAACTCTAAACGAAGGAGTTGAGATGGTTATGCCAGGAGACACAGTCACATTCAAAGTAAAACTGGTTGCTCCAGTTGCTCTAGAAGAGAAGCAGAGGTTTGCTATTAGGGAGGGAGGAAAGACTGTCGGAGCCGGAGTTGTTACGAAAATAGTTGCCTAATTAAGGTTAACTAGGTAAATAATAAAACCGCCATTGAAGCGGTTTTATTATTTATTCAGACTGTTTGAGCAGCTTGAACAAAAAAAGGTTATCTGCTACTATCTTCTCATTGTAAATTCACATGCCAGCAAAAGAAAAAGAAGTAAAAAAAGCTCCGAAAGCAACTGCTAAAAAAACTGCAGTTAAAACTCCTGCAAAAACTAGTAAAGCAGCGGCCAAAGCCGATGTTATTTCAAAACTAAGAATTCGTGTTAGAGCTTACGAGTATAAGATACTCGATCTTTCTGTAAAACAAATTATAGATACCGCTCTTCGATATGATGCAAAAGTCGAAGGCCCCATACCACTTCCTACCGAAATCAAAAAATACACTGTAAATCGTTCAGCTTTTATATATAAAAATGCCAGGGAGCAATTTGAAATGAGAATTCACAAGAGGGTTATCGATATTCTAAACCCTACTCCGAAAATCATGGAGGCTCTAACGAATCTCTCCCTTCCTTCAGGAGTGAATATAGACGTAAAGATAATATAAGCTAGATGACTCCGAGAGGAGTTGTTTTTGTTTTCTCACTTTGATAGTCTGAAATTCAGAGGTTGTATGATAATACTCAGAGTGGCTAACCCGATGAGAGTCGGCGAGGTAGTTCACAAGTTTGTTCATGATCACCGTGGTCAGGTCCACAACGTTTTTTTCAGAGTAGAGAAGGTCTGCACTTTTGATGAGTGGCTAGAATGCATGGCTGGATTCGGTCGGGACGTTAGAAACATTCCTCAGTCCTTCCAGGCCGACCTCTTCTATGGTGTCAAGATTCTCGATTAAAGATCTCCCTTGGGAAAGGAGATCTTTGCTGTATATGAAGAGATACTTGTGTAAAAAACCTTTGTCTGCTAGGATAGCCAAGTCGCTTAGGCGGCTTTTTAAGTGGCAACTAGCGAAGGGCAATGTTGAGAACAATCTTTCTCATTACTGTCCGCAAATCGTTGCCGACAAGTAAGTAAAAATATGAAGTTCATACTAGGGACAAAAGTAAATATGACCCAAGTTTTTGATGACAAGGGCCTGGTCCATCCTGTAACGGTTTTAAAAACCGGGCCTTTGACTGTTACCCAAGTAAAATCAGTTTCAAAAGATGGTTACAACGCCGTTCAGGTTGGTTACGGAACAAAAAGAGAAAAAAATATTAGCAAAGCTTTGAAAGGTCATTTGAAAGGAGTTAATTCTCAATATCTTCGAGAATTTAGGACAGAAGGTGAGCCAACTTTCAAAGTTGGAGATACAATCGATATTTCTACTTTTGCTCCAGGGGATAAAGTTACAGTTTCATCTACTTCAAAAGGAAAAGGATTTCAAGGAGGAGTAAAAAGACACGGTTTCAAGGGAGGTCCTAGAACTCATGGACAGAAACACTCTGAAAGAGAACCAGGTTCATTAGGTGGAGGAGGTCGTGACGGAGGCAGGGTGGCAAAGGGTAAGAGAATGGCCGGAAGAATGGGAGGGGAGAGAGTTACATCAAAGGGATTAACCGTTGTTTCTGTAAAGCCAGAGACAGGGGAATTGTTTATAAGAGGAGCTGTTCCTGGAAGGAGAGGCACATTGGTTGAAGTCAAAGGGTGAATATGGAATAGAGAATAATGAATAAATATCATTATTCAAAATTCATAATTCAAAAACATGGCAGAAGCAAAAGTAAAAAAGAATACAAAAAGTGAGACAGTAAAAAAAACAGAAAATTCTGAAGGTCTTTCTGTTGTTGTTTATAATCAAAAAGGCAAAGAGGCCAGCAAAATAAATTTACCTGAAAATGTTTTTGGTCTTTCTTGGAATGCCGACTTGGTTCATCAGGTTGTCGTTTCAATGGAATCGAATCAGAGAACAAACGTTGCTCATACAAAAAATAGAGGTGAAGTTTCTGGGGGAGGTAAAAAACCTTGGCAACAGAAAGGAACTGGTCGAGCAAGACATGGTTCCATCAGATCGCCACTATGGGTTGGTGGAGGAGTGACTCATGGTCCGAGAAATGACAAGGACTATGACAGAAAAGTTAATAGGAAAATGAAGGCAAAAGCTCTCTACACTATTCTTTCTTCGAAACTAAAACAAGGACAAGTTTTGTTTGTGGATGACCTATCACTTAAAGAGATAAAAACAAAGAATGCTAGAGAAGTTCTCTCGTCTCTCTCAAAGATTTCTGGTTTCAATGATCTCTTAGCCAAGAAAAATAACTCAGCCTATGTTCTCTTGGCTGACAAAAATTTGAATACAGAAAAAAGTTTTAGGAATCTGGGTAACTTACATGTTGAAGAGGTCAGAAACATGAATCCACTAGACCTTTTGAAATACAAATACCTAGTTCTATCAAATCCAGAGAAAGGTTTGCCACAAATTTCAAATAAACTAGAGAAATAATATGAAAAAAGACCTCAATTCAGTTTTAATACGACCGAATGTGACAGAAAAAGCTACAGTCAAAGCTGAATCTTCTGTTTACACTTTTGTCGTTGACCCAAGTGCTCACAAGAGTTTGATTGCCAAAGTTTTCGCGGAAAAATACAAAGTCACTCCAATTAAAGTCAGAACTGTCACTATTCCAGCCAAGAGAGTTTTTGTCAGAGGTAAAGTTGGTAGCAAATCTGGTTACAAAAAAGCTTACATTTATCTAAAGAAAGGTCAGAAAATAGAAAATTTATAAAATGAAAAGATACAGACCATATACCAAATCCAGGAGAGAAATGAGCACTATCTCATTTGATCAATTTATTACAGTAAATGAACCGGAAAAATCTTTGACGAAAGGTTTTAGGAGAAGTGTTGGCCGAAATAATCAGGGACAGATAACTACTCGTCACAAAGGAGGCGGAGCAAAAAGACTTTGGAGAGAAGTTGATTTCAATTACGACAAGATAAATATCCCATATGAAATAAAAACTGTTGAGTATGATCCAAACAGATCTGGTTTTATAGGGCTCGCTCAATACAAAGATGGTGAAAAGAGATATGTCTTACTTCCACGATCTGTAAAAGTTGGTGATACTTTGGTCACAGGGGAAAATGTTGAACAAAAAACTGGGAATAGATTACCTTTGAAAAATATAAACATAGGTGCTTTCGTTTACAACATAGAAATCAAACCTCGTGGTGGAGCAAAAATGGCACGTTCGGCAGGAAACTATGCTGAAGTTATAGCAAAGGATGCTGGATATGTTGATATAAAACTTCCCTCAACAGAAGTTAGGAAAGTTTCAGAAAACGCCTGGGCATCAATTGGTGAAGTGACAAACAATGAAAACAGATTGGTTAACCTTGGAAAAGCTGGTCGCTCAAGATGGCTTGGAATAAGACCGACTGTTCGAGGTACAGCTCAAAACCCAGTTGATCACCCTTATGGAGGAGGAGAACAAAGACAAGGTAGAGGACGAAGGAGAGCAATTTCAGTTTACGGAAAACCTACAGGCAAGGGTCAGAAGTCTAGAACTCCAAAGAAATATTCGAACAAGTTTATTGTTTCTCGAAGAAGGGTTGGTAAGCAGAAATAAGGCTCAATAGGCACCCTTTGACTTATAAGGCAGTATTGTATAGTATATCGCCATTAGGCCAAGAGCCTTTATTCGTTTGTAGAGCAGCTCGTAGCTCTCACAAAGAGAGTATTTTTTTTCGGAAAATTTACAAAAGTAATGACACGGTCAAGTAAAAAAGGTCCATATGTCGACCCTCGAGTTTTAAAAAAAATTGAGGGCAAAAAGCCACTCTCAACTGGGGTTATAAAAACCTGGTCGAGAGCCTGTGTTATCTCACCAGAGATGGTTGGTTTTATTTTTGGAGTTCACAATGGTAAAACTCATGTTGAGGTTTTAGTTTCAGAAGATATGGTCGGTCATAGGCTAGGTGAATTCTCTCCAACAAAGAAATTTATAAAACACGGAGGAAAGATGCAGAAAGAACTTGAGATAAAGAAAAAAGAAGGTGAAATTGCTGCTGCTCAAGCAGCTAAAACTGCAGTCGAAGGAGCTGCCAAAAAATAATAACTACTATGGCAACAGCTCACGCTACACTTAGAGATTTCAGACAAGCACCTCGAAAAATGAGACTAGTTGCCAATTTGGTTAAAGGTAAAAAAGTTTCAGATGTTTTGGTCAACTTGGATTTTGTCACCAAGAAAGCCTCCCAACCTTTAAAAAAATTAATTCTCTCGGCTTTAGCTAATGCAAAAGCTCAAGACATTCCGACAGAAAATTTGATCGTAAAAACTATAAAAGTTGATAGCGGTGCAATTCTTTACAGACGAAGACCAGTTTCAAGAGGTAGGGCTCATCCAATAAGAAAGAGAACGAGTTCAATTTTCGTTGAGCTTTCCGAGTCAAGCGAGGTAAAGAAAGTCAAAATTCCAAAGGAAACTAAGGCTTTACCGAAACCAAAACCCGCCGTAAAAGCAAAAAAGCCAGCAAAAAGATAAGCCAAGAAATAACATGACACATGCCGTTCATCCATATTCACATAGATTGGGAATCATAAGGGACTGGAAGTCTCGATGGTTTGGCGTCAAATCAAAATACAAAGAATTTTTGAAAAGCGATGTTTTGATCAGAGAATATTTGGAGAAAAAACTTCGTGGAATGTATGTCAGTAACATAGATATGGAAAGAGGGGAGAAAATTTTGCGAATTATTATTGAAACTTCTCGTCCAGGAGTTATTATCGGCAGAGCAGGAGATGGTGCAGTGAAATTAAAAAACGATGTCATCTCTTTCATAAAGAAAAATAAACTTTCTTCTGGAGGTGAAGTAAAGATTGATATAAAAGAAGTGAAGTCCCCTGAATCAAACTCATCCTTGGTAGCACAAATGATCGCCGATGGTTTGGAGAAAAGGCTACCTTTCAGGAGAGTGGCCAAGCAAATGGTAGACAAAGTCATGGCTAACAGAGATGTCGAAGGAGTCAAAGTCGAACTCTCTGGAAGACTTGCTGGTGCCACAATGGCCAGAAAGGAAAAAATAAAGAAAGGTAGAATTCCACTTCAAACTCTAAGAGCAGATGTTGATTTTACAAAGTACGAAGCCAGACTGCCTTACGGAGGGATCGGAATAAAAGTTTGGATATACAAAGGAGAAATATTTAAGAAGAAATAATTTTAAAAGCCATGCTTTTGCCAAAAAAAGTAAAATACAGGAAGTGGCATACGTTTAGAAAAAACGCCAATAAAGTTGGCGTGGCTTCTCGTGGCACAGAAGTCTCCTTTGGCTCACATGCCCTAAAGGCAATGGCGCCTGCCAGAATAATGTCCAACCAAATAGAGGCTGCTAGAAAAGCTCTGTCACGTGAAGTTGGAAAAAATGGCAAGATTTGGATAAGGATTTTCCCAGACATGCCTTTGACTAAAAAACCAGCTGAAGTGAAGCTGGGGAAGGGAAAAGGTGATATATTTGGCTACTGTGCTCCAGTTAAGCCAGGCAGGGTTATTTTTGAAGTTGACGGTGTGCCAGACGAGGTGGCAAGAGAGGCCTTGAGAAAAGCTGGGACAAAGCTTCCTTTAAAGACAAAGGTCATAGCCGCTACACACTAATTGTATGAAAGAATTTAGAAACAAAAGCCGAAAAGAATTGACAGACCTTCTCTCACAAAAGAGACTGGCTTTGAGAAATTTTAGATTTTCTGTTTCTGGTAGCAACGTTAGGAATGTGAAGGGGGGAACATTTTTAAGAAGAGACATTGCTAGGATAATGACGCTTCTAAACCAGAAAGAAAATAAATAATATGGAAAAAAAGATGAATAAAACAGAAAAAAATATTGAGAGCAGAAAGAAAGTACTTTCCGGTGTTGTTGTCTCCGACAAAATGAAAGATACAGCTACAGTTCTAGTTTCCAGGTTTGTAAAACACCCAAAGTATGATAAATACATAAAGCTTAGCAAGAAATTCAAGGTTCACGATCCAGGAAACACACGAAAAGTCGGTGAAAAGGTCTCTATAGAGGAATGCGCACCAATTTCAAAAGATAAACATTTCAAAATAGTATAAAAATTTATGATTCAGCCACGATCAATAGTTAAAATAGCTGACAACTCCGGAGGACAACTCGGTAGAATTTTCAAAGTGCTCGGTGCTTCTAAAAAAAGGTATGCTTCACTTGGTGAATTGGTTATTCTATCCATCCAAAAGGCTCAACCAAGGAAGACAGCAAAGAAAAAAGATGTCTTCTGTGCAGTGGTTGTCAGACAAAAAGCTCCTTTCAGAAGAAAAGACGGCTCATACATTCGTTTCGATGAAAACGCTGTCGTACTTGTGACAAAAGAGAAGAAAGAGCCTATCGCTGGTCGTGTTTTCGGACCTATGCCGAGGGAATTAGCTGAAAATGGTTTTCAGAAAATTATTTCCCTTGCCCCAGAGGTGGTTTAATTCAGTCTTATGCATATAAAAAAAGACGACAAAGTAATAATTTTAAAGGGAAAAGATCGGGGTAAGACCGGTACAGTGGTTAAATCTTTACCAAAAATTGGTAAAGTCATTGTCTCTGGTGTAAATGTTCTCAAAGCTCATCAAGGTCCAAGGAAAGGCGGGGAGAAAGGTCAGATCATAGACAAGACTATGCCGATAGATGCATCAAATGTCAGGAAAACTAAATAAACTATAAATAAAACAGATGGATTCAATAAAACAAAAAGAGAAAAAGGCGTTCGAAGCAATGAAATCAGAATTCGGTTACACGAATGTTATGCAAGCACCGAGAATTGTCAAAGTGATTGTCTCTTCCGGTGTCGGTTCAGTTAAAGACAAGAAAAAAATTGATCTTGTAGCTGACAGACTTTCAAAGATAACGGGCCAAAGACCAGTTAGAAAAGGGGCCAAGATTTCTATTTCAGCTTTCAAGGTAAGACAGGGAGACACTGTTGGTATGCAGGTTACACTCCGAGGTCAGAGGATGTACGACTTTTTGGATAGACTAATTAATATTGCTCTTCCTCGAACAAAAGACTTCAGGGGTATTTCTGGAAACTCTATAGACGAGATGGGAAACTATACTTTGGGCATAAGAGAGAACACTATTTTCCCGGAGTCTTCTGACGAAGAATTGAAAGATGTTTTCGGTCTCTCCGTCAGTATTGTGACAAATCTAAAGGATAAAAAAGAGACAAGAGCTTTTCTCACTCACCTAGGGTTTCCTTTTAAAAAAGTTGAAGTCGAGGAAGTAAAAATAAGAGAGGCCAAGACTAGAGTTAGGAAGAAAAAAGAGCCAGTTATTGCATAGCTCATACTCTAAATTCCAATGTTTCATCTTATTTGACTTCGGGTACTCCAATTGTTAGTATGAAGCCCGACTCGAAAGAGCAATTTTTATTTAAATGGCCAAAACATCAGTAAAAGCAAGAGCGGCAAGGACGCCAAAATTCAGCACCCGGGCTACAAACCGATGTTTTAGATGTGGTCGTGGAAGGGGGTATATGAGAGCTTTTG
>CAYUID010000013.1:0-9021 GCA_964444765.1 uncultured Candidatus Saccharibacteria bacterium | reverse complement strand
TAAGGCAAGACGTGTTTTCTTATCTCGATTGCCAACTCCCTCGGATCAAGATTTCTCTTGAGCAAACCATCGACATAAAAATCTATGATGTGTTTTGAATTCCTGAAGGCTTCTTTCAGGGCCTCTGGATTCTCTTTTGCTAGTTCTGCAGGGTCTTTACCTTTCGGCATTTCAACTAATTTCAATTCCATTCCAAGGTAGAGTGCCAGTTTGGCACTCCTGTCGGAGGCTGCAAAGCCAGCTGAATCAGAGTCAAAAGCCATGGTTAGACGATTTGAAAGCCTTCTTAGCTTGGTTAGATGTTCTGGAGTAATGGCTGTACCAGAGGAGGCCACTGTATTTGTAAAACCTATCTGGTGCATCATGACTAAATCAATTTGACCTTCAACTAAAATTGAATAATCCTTTACCCTTATATCTTTCTTGGCTTTATCCAAACCGAAAAGAATTTCTGATTTGTTGAAGAGTGAAGTCTCTGGAGTATTGAGGTATTTTGGTGACTTAGGATCGTCATGGAGAATTCTGCCCGAAAAACCGACAGGCCTTCCAGAAGAATCATTTATTGGAAACATTATCCTACCCCGAAAAGTATCGTAGTACTGCGAGCCTTTGCTACCAAAATCCTCATCTTTTTTCTTTATTAGACCTACAGAGAGCATGTCTGATTCACTTACCCCTCTCTCTTTCAGATATTGGTAGAGGTCTCTCCATTCAGGAGAAGAGAGCCCCAACCTCCAATTCTTTATAGATTCGTCATTTATTCCTCTAGAATGAAGATATTCTGTGGCCTTTTTATCTTCAGACAGTTTCTTCTCGTAGAAAAACACGGCTTGCTCCAAAACAGAGTGAAGCCGATCTTTTTCTGATTTTTCTCCTTTAGAATAATTATCCAATGTTACTCCAGCCTTTTCGGCCAGAATTTTTAGCGCACCAAAGAAATCCAAACCTTCAAACTCCTGGACAAAAGTAAATATATCTCCTTTGGCTTGGCAACCAAAGCAGTAGTACGTACCCCTATCAGGAGAGATGAAAAAAGATGGAGTTTTCTCGTTGTGAAATGGACAACGGCCTTTCCAATTGCCTCCAGCCTTCTCCAATTTAACATAGGAGCCAACTAGAGAGACGATGTCTATTTTTGATTTTATTTGATCAACAGATGAGGACATATTGAACAAATTAATTATCCGAAAAACAGTCCGAGGTCCAATCTAATACTGCTCTAATACTGCGGGAAACTTTCTATCGGTGCTCGTGCATCTTTCAACTCCTTAACCATCTTCTCCTTGGAACTACCCTTGAAACCGGTACCTGCTGGTATAAGTCTACCTAGGATAACATTTTCCATGAGACCAGCTAGTTTGTCTTTGTTCCCTCTTATAGAGCTTGAAATAAGGATTCTGGTTGTGTGTTGGAAAGAAGCAGCAGAAAGGAAACTTTGCCTTGAAAGAGAAACTTCTGTAATACCCATGACAACTGGTTCTGCTTTAGCCTCTTCCTTGCCCAGAGCTTTGACTCTTGCGTTCTCTTCAGCCAAAAGTCCCAGCTCGACAATGTCACCTGTGATAAAGTTCGTATCGCCTGGATTTTTAATTTTCCTTCTTGAGAACATTTGTCTGACAATAGTTTCAATGTGTTTTCTGGAAACAGTTTCACCTTGGAGCTCGTATGGCTTGTTGATCTCGTGAATAATGTAGTCAACCGTCTTGTCTTTACCTGCATATTTGAAGAGCTCGTCAATATCAGCTGAGCCGTCGGTAATAATTTCTCCCTTCTTTACTTTATCCCCCACTTTGACCAAAACTGTTCTGTTAAGGGAAGTTGAATATTCAACTTTTTCCTTGTCTTTCTTTCTGTCTTCCAGATCAGGAGTAACTGTTATAAGTTTCTCTTTCTCTGTTACTTTTATTTCAGAAATCATTCCAGAGACAGAAGAAACTACAGCTGGATTCTTTGGCTTCCTCTTCTCAAACAATTCTTCAACTCTTGGCAAACCAGAGACAATGTCTCCCCCAACCGAAGCCGCTCCTCCAGCGTGGAAAGTTCTCATAGTTAGCTGAGTTCCAGGCTCTCCAATGGCTTGTCCAGCAACTGTTCCCACAGCTTCACCCAAGTCAACAATTTTATTTTTTCCAAGATCGACTCCGTAACATTTAACGCAAATACCATTCAAGGTCTTACATGAAAGTGGAGATCTGACTGTAACTTTGGTTATGCCGAGTGATTCTATCTTCTGTGCGTCTTTTTTGCTTAAAAGATCACCTTTTTTGAATATGACTTTTCCATCCGGAGTGGCCACATCTTCAGCGAGAAACCTACCCCTTATGTGTTTTGCGATTGGCGTTTCCATTTCTGAGACAGCATACTTATCTATTACCACCCCGTCCTTTGTTCCACAATCTTCCTCTGTAATAATTGTATCCTGTGCCACAACGAACATTTTTCTGGTTAGATAACCGGACTTGGCTGTGTTTAGAGCGGTGTCGGTCAAACCTTTTCTAGCTCCGTGAGTAGTGATGAAGTATTCAAGTGGAGTAAGACCTTCTTTTGAACAAGAGATGATTGGAAACTCAATTGTCTCACCGGCAGTATTTGTAATAAGTCCCTTCATACCAGCCATCTGGGTTATGTTGCCCATAGTTCCTCTAGCACCGGACGAGACCATGTCTATAACCGAACCATTCTTTGGTAGAGTTTCTGGCATAAGCTTTTCAATTTCGGCTTTTGCTCCGTGCCAAATTTCTATACCCTGTCTTCGTCTCTCGTCCTTTGAAATAAGTCCTTGGTTGAAATGCTCAGCAACATTTTCTGTTTTACTTTTTGCCTCTTTAACTATAGCCTCCTTGCCTTCCGGAATAATAATATCGTCCAACCCCCAATTCACTCCCGAAAAAGTAGCGTATCTGAAACCGAAATTCTTAATCTTGTCGATTATTGGTGGAATATTTTCAATACCATAGTTTTCTATGAGATCGTCTACCAAGGCAGTCATCTTCTTTTTATTTATTTCACCATTGATGAATGGATAATTACTTGGCAGAACAGAGTTGAATAATAGGCGGCCAACGGTTGTTTCAAAAAGTTTACCGTCAAACTGCTTATATTTTTCCGAAGCTGAAGGTAAAACTTTTACTTTAGCCCTGAAAGAAACCGCACCCATGTCATAAGCCGTTATAGCTGCATTTGGTGTGGAGAATATTTTTCCTTCTCCCTTCTCTCCATTTATTTCCTTCGTCATCCAATAGCAACCTAAAACAATATCGAGCATTTTAGCCGACACTGTTGGATCTCCCGATCCAGGTTTTAGAATATTTTTGTCCGATGCCATAATCTCCTTGGCCTCAAGTTGAGCTTCATCAGAAAGCGGCACGTGAACAGCCATCTGATCTCCGTCAAAGTCAGCATTGAAAGCAGAACATACCAGTGGGTGAAGTTGAATGGCGTTTCCTTCAATCAAAACCGGCTTGAAAGCTTGAATACCAAGTCTGTGCAAAGTTGGAGCGCGGTTTAGAAGAACGAATCTATCAGAAATAACATCCTCCAAGATGGCCCAAACTTCCGGTATACCATCCTCGATCAATTTACTTGCTCCTCTTATGTTGTAAGCCAACTCTTTTTGCAAAAGCTGGGAAGTAACAAATGGCTTGAAAAGTTCCAAGGCCATATGCTTTGGCAGACCGCACTGATTGAGGTGAAGCTCTGGACCGACGACAATAACTGACCTTCCAGAATAATCAACTCTTTTACCTAAAAGGTTTTGTCTGAAAATTCCCCTCTTACCTTTTAGATTGTCGGCCAAAGATTTTAGTGGTCGTCTTTGGGACTGATTAACCGCGCCCGACGCAGAACCGTGTCTAATAGAGTTGTCTATGAGAGCATCAACAGCTTCCTGAAGAATTCTTTTTTCATTTCTTAAGATAACATCCGGCGCGTGGATCTCCTTTAGCTTTTTCAGACGATTATTTCTGTTTATAACCCTTCTGTATAAGTCATTAACATCAGAAGTAGCATACCTTCCACCATCGAGCGGCACCATTGGACGAAGGGCTGGAGGGATGACAGGAATATGGGTTAGAAACATCCATTCTGGTCTTATGTTTGAGCTAACCATGGCTGAGATAACACTGATCCTTTTGTTTATTCTTATTGATTCCAAGTTACTTGCTTTCTCTAGCTCCTGATTTAGGTCAGACAAAAGTTTATTCAAATCAACTTTCTTTAGGATGTTGTAAATAGCCTCGGCACCAATACCAGCTTCGAACATCGTCCCGTATTTCGTTCCAAAGTTGTAATACTCTACTTCGTCGAGAACTCTGCCTTCTTGAATTGACTCAATCTCCTTCTTGGCATTTATGAGCATTTCCTTCACTGCTTCCTTGGTTTTATCATCTTGAAGGGACTTGACCTTAGCTTTGTATTCGGAGTCCAAATCCTTCAAATATTTTATTCTGTCCTCCTCAGACACTTTTGTAATTATGTAACCAGCAAAGTAAATAACTTTTTCAATCTCATCAGTCGAGATGCCCAAAATCGTAGCGATTCTGGAAGGCATTGATTTCAAAAACCAAATATGGGAGACGACTGTGGCCAATTCAATGTGACCCATTCTCTCTCGCCTAACTATAGAACGAGTTATCTCGACTCCACATTTTTCACAAACGATACCTTTGTATCTTATTCCCCTATATTTTCCGCAGTAACATTCATAGTCCTTGTCTGGACCGAAAATTTTCTCATCAAACAACCCATTTTTCTCTGATCTTTGTGTCCTATAGTTTATTGTTTCAGGTTTTGTCACCTCGCCGAAAGACCACTCCTTGATCCTATCTGGAGAAGCAACCTTTAGAGCAATTGTCTCGAAATCGTTTGAATCTGTTGTTGTTCTAGTTTTCATAATTTTGATTTAGATTATTTGATTATGAGTTTTGCTTCCCATTGTCTAGTAAATCTTTCGACCCTTTCTTGATCTGAACGTCCAGTGCCAAACCTCTCAAAGTATTGAGAAGAACGTTGAATGAAGCCGGGGTGTTGAGTTGTGTTATCGGCTGACCTTTGACAATAGCGTCGAAAGCGGACGACCTTCCGACAATATCGTCTGATTTTATAGTCAAAATTTCTTGCAAGGTGTGAGCGGCGCCATGACCCAAAAGTGCCCAAACTTCCATTTCTCCAAATCTCTGTCCTCCGTTTTGAGCTTTTCCTCCGAGGGGTTGCTGGGTAATGAGAGAGTAAGGACCAATTGATCTCATGTGAATTTTATCTTCAACCATGTGGTGAAGCTTCATTATGTACATGTAACCAACTGCCACCTCCTGCTCAAATGGTTCACCAGTTCTTCCGTCAAAAAGTTGCATTTTACCTGATCCTTGAAAACCGGCTTTTTTCAATTCTTCCTTTACTTCCTCACCAGTTGCACCAGCAAAAGGCGGAACGATGGCTTGGTAACCAAGAGTATTTGCCGCAAGACCCAAATGAAGCTCGAGAATCTGTCCTAAGTTCATTCTGCTTGGCACACCGAGAGGAGTGAGGATGACATCAATTGGTCTACCATCAGCCATGTAAGGCATATCTTCCTCTGGCAAAATTTTTGAAATAACTCCTTTATTTCCGTGCCTACCAGCCAGTTTGTCACCAACGGAGACATTCCTTAGTTGAGCAACCTCAACGTGAATTCTTTTTATAATTCCTGAATCGAGTTTGTCACCTTTTTCACGAGAAAAAACTTGGACTTTTATTACTCGCCCCCTCTTTCCTCCTTCCATTCTCTTTGACGTATCTTTAACATCATGAGCTTTCTCTCCGAAAAGACTTCGGAGTAGTCTCTCTTCTGGAGTAAGTTGTGTCTCTCCCTTTGGAGTAACCTTTCCAACCAAAATATCTCCTGGTCTGACTTCAGCACCGACTTGAACAATTCCATCTTCAGCCAAATTTTTCAGTTTTGCTTCACCAATGTTTGGAATATCACAAGTTGTCACTTCTGGACCAAGTTTTGTATCTCGAACGTTAACTACAAACTCTTCTATATGTATTGATGTAAATTTGCTGTCTTTTACTACTCTTTCTGAAAGAATGATTGCGTCTTCGTAGTTTGATCCGCTCCATGACATGAAAGCGATGAGCATGTTCTGTCCTATAGCAGTTTGTCCGTCCTGACTTGCGGAGGTGTCAGCCAAGACATCTCCCTTTTTAACTTTATCCCCAACGGAAACCCTTGGTCTCTGATGAAAAGCAGTAAAACCATTTGTTCTGGAGAAAAGAACAAGATTGTACTCCATCTCTTTTCCTTTGCTATTTTTTACTGAGATTTTTGTACCGTCTGCATGGGTAACTGTACCATCCTCTTTTGCAATAATTAATCTTCCAGTGTCCTTTAGAGCATCCGCCTCCATACCAGTAGCAACCAAAGGGGCTTCAGGAATAATGCAAGGAGTTGCCTGTCTTTGCATGTTCGAAGCCATTAAAGCTCTGCTAGCTTCATCGTGATTAAGAAAAGGAATCATAGAAGTAGCAATAGAGAAAGCTTGATTTGTGGCTACATCTATATACTGGACCTTGTCGCGAGAAATTGTGCTTGGATTTCCTTCTATTCGAACTTCAACGTCTTCAACTAAAATTTTTCCCTCCTCATCAACCGGGGTAGCAGCGTGAGCGATAGCATATGTTTCCTCTTCAGAGGCATTAAGATATTGAATTTCTCCCGTAACTTTTCCGTTTTTTACTTTGGCATAAGGAGTTTCAATCATACCAAAACTGTTTATTCTGGCGTAGATTGCAAGCCTCAAAACTAGACCTATGTTTGGACCTTCTGGTGTATGTATAGGACAAAGTCTACCGTAGTGGCTAGTGTGAACGTCTCGAACTTCGAATCCAGCTCTGGTTCTGTTCAAACCGCCTTTTCCAAGAGCAGAAAGTGTTCGAAGATTTTCAATTTCAGAAAGAGGATTCTCTTGAGTCATGAACTGGGAAAGCTGGTTTGTAGTGAAAAATTCTTTTATACGAGCTTGGAGCGGTTTAGGAGAAATAAACTGAACCGGTAAAGTAACGTCAGTCTCGATCGTCGACATTCTGTTTTGAATGTTTCTCTTTATCTGAACCATTCCTTTTCTTATCTGCTGTTGGAACAATTCACCCACAAATCTGACCCTCCTTGAACCCAAGTGATCAATGTCATCTGCTATTGCATGAGGAGTGTTGTTTAGATAAGAGATGTGAGAAATAATCGTGGTGATATCATCGAGGGAAACAGTTTTTCTCTTCAGTTCCTTGTCATCCATTTTCTTACCAAATCTTTTATTGAATCTGTATCTTCCGACTGGAGAAATGTCGTATCTTTCAGCATCAAATATAGAGTTGACGAAATCCTTGGCGTTATCAGCAGCAGCCAAATCTCCATCTCTCAATTTTTTATAAACTTCTATGAAAGCTTCATCTGACGATTTCGTGTGGTCTTTGACTAGAGTTTTCTCGATTGCAGTCAAGGCAAAATTGTCTCCTGAAAAGAGTTTCTTTATAGCCTCGTCTGTTTTGGCTCCCAAAACTCTTAGAAGAATAGAGACCGGAAATTTTCTTTTTCTATCTATACGGACAAAAATTCCTCCATCGTTGTCCGACTCGATTTCAACCCAAGCTCCTCTGGACGGTATGACTTTTGCTCCAAACAATTTTCTTCCTTTTAATTCGTTGTCTGTAAAGAAAACTCCGTAGCTCCTGGCCAGTTGTGGAACAATAACTCTCTCGATACCGGAAATAATAAAAGTTCCGTGAGGAGTCATGAGAGGAAAATCAGCCATGAAAATTTCCTGCTCTTTTTCCGTTCCAAGAATATGATTTTTTAGTTTTACCTTAACTTTTAGTGGGGCCTCGTATGAAAGTTTATTGTCCTTTGCGAAATATTCATCATATTTTGCTTCGGAAAGCTCAAAACCGGTGAAATCCAGTGTAAATTTCTTTTCAGAAAAATCTCTTATAGAAGAAAACTCCTCAAAAACCTCTTTGAGACCTTTTTCTATGAGCCACTTGAAAGAATCGAGCTGTGGCTCGACAAAGTTAGGTGTTGAGACCAAAGGTTTTTTGAAGCGACCAAAAAACTTCTTTGGACGTAGTGCTTGACTATTCATAAGTTGTACTTTTATTTTCTTATAAAGAAAAACGAACAAAAAACAAGCCATTCCCCTTATGGTTTATCTTTTGTTTATTTATTTGTTAGCGATTTAAACGCAAAAAAATAGGGTAACTTATTTAAATCTCCCTGAATCCCCCTTCGACTCAGCCGTTACTCAATCGTCAAAGTTCATCTACAGTCTAGCTAAATGCCATAATCCTGTCAATATCTAAGCAAAACCGCCGGCAGCCCCCTGTCTACACCCATTTATACACCGGATTAAGCAGTTTATTTCACTGCCTACCAAAGGGTTATCGCATGTAGAAAATTATGGCGCTAGCTAGGGTGAAATAGAGAATACCTTGGACTGAATTCAATAGAACTACCTTCCAGGATTTCTTCTCCCAAAGGGCCTGATTGGCATATATTGGGAAGCTAAAACCGAGCCAGATGACTAGGACAGTCATCAAAAATTCACCAAAAGAAACAGCTAAAAGCACTGGAAACAAGAAGTAAACCACTTTTGCCGTTATAAGGTTAAGAACAAAATTTATAACCATTGGTTTGGCCATACCTTCTGATTTTCCCTTAGCCATTTGCTCTGGTGAAAAATCCATGAGCTTGACCCAAAGCTTACCAAATAAAACCGTGTACCATAGCGCTCCAAAAGCAAACAAAGCAACGGCTGTAACAATTATTGAAAGCATTTTTCTTTTTTATCTAATAATATTTAATTATATCACTGGCAGTGAGACCTACAATCTAACTCCCTCGTCCATCAAAATCTCCTTCTTTCTTCCATACCCCCCACGATTGTAGCCACTAGGTTTACCATCTGACCTCACAACCCTATGACAAGGAATTTTTTGATTGTAATTTTTCGACATTAGATTCCCGACCGCCCTAAAAGCAAACGGGCTTCC